>JBDGYO010000034.1:0-13573 GCA_039584015.1 Gemmatimonadota bacterium
CCCGGTTCGAACCGAGAGGCCACGACCAGGTCGTAGCCGTCCTCGAGCTTGGCCACCAGAGCCGGGATGGTCCGCGGGTCGTGAGAATCGTCCCCGTCCATGGTCACAATGACCGTGGCTTCCTCCAGCGCCGCGAGCAGCCCCGCTTCGAGCGCCCCACCAAGCCCTCGGTTTTCCTTCAACTCCATCACCTCGACCGGGAGTCGATCGGCGTATTGCCGGACGAGCTCTGGGGTCCCGTCGGTGGAGGCGCCGTCGACCACTAGGATTCGAAACGGGTCTCCGTATTGGCCCAATGCCTCCACCATCTTGTCGAAGAACGGGTTCACGCATTCCCGCTCGTTACGCATCGGTATCACGATGTTGAGCACGGTTTCCTCCTGTCCCCACCGCACTCAATCAAGTTTGGGGCCTGGCCTCCGAGCCAAGCTTGGAGTCCGTAACCAGTTGCGTACCAACTACTTAGGGCCACAGAATCCGGCTTGGCACCAGCGCCAGACGTTGCGGACACCTCCCTCGTGTTGCGGCGTCGCATCACCCCATCACCGTGCCAGACCGGCGTTCAATAGCCTGCATCCGCCCCTGGAGTCTGACACCCGAATCGAGCCTGCCTGGTGCACCCGCGCCTGGTACGCTTTGTGCGGCTCCGCAGTCTGGGCGATCACGGCCCGACAGTTGGAAACCGCAACGATGGAGCGCAGATGCGTGACGTAATGAGCCTGGTTCTTCGGTGCGTGCGCGACGTGGCGGAAGAGCAGATGGTGGAGCTCCCGTCGAGCCTCACCGAGGACACCCCGCTCTTCGGGCGCGGCGGACTGCTCGACTCCCTCGCACTCGTGAGTCTCGTCGTGTCCGTCGAGGAGGCGATCGCCGACGAGTTCGGCCGCACGGTGAGCCTCGCGGACGAGCGAGCGATGTCGCAGAGCCGCAGTCCGTTCCGTTCCGTGGGCGCTCTGGCCGACTACGCGGCCGGCTTGGTACGGGAAGCCGCCTGAGGTGAGCGCTCCCGTCACCCTCGTGACAGGCACCCGCAAGGGCATCGGGAAATCCCTGGCCAAGCACTACGTGGACCTGGGGCACCGGGTGGTGGGATGTTCGCGGCAGGCGTGTGATTGGGATCTGGACGGGTACTCACACCACCAGATGGACGTCGCGGATGAGGCGGCTGCGACGGAGCTGTTCGCTCGCGTTCGCCGCGAGCATGGCCGGCTCGACCATTTGCTCAACAATGCCGGAATCGCCGTGATGAATCACGCCCTGCTGACCCCCATCGACACGGTTCAGCGGGTCATGAACACGAACGTAGTGGGGACGTTTCTCTTCTGCAGGGAAGCGGCCAAGCTCATGCGGAAGGCCAAGTTCGGGCGCATCGTCAACTTCACGACGGTCGCCGTCCCATTCAAGCTCGAAGGAGAGGCCGTCTACGCGGCATCCAAGGCCGCCGTCTTGCTGTTGACGCAGGTGCTGGCGCGCGAGCTAGCCACGTACGGCATCACGGTCAACTCCGTGGGGCCGGTGCCGATACGGACCGATCTCATTCGCGGCGTTCCCGAGGAGCAGCTCGCGAGCCTCGTGGCCCGCCAGGCAATCCCACGGTTCGGGACGTACGAGGACGTCTCCAACGTCACTGATTTCTTCCTCCGGCCCGAGAGCGGGTTCGTGACAGGCCAGAATCTCTATCTCGGCGGGGTTTAGAGTGTTCATCGACTTCATGCTGGATCGGTTCCGGGAGGGCGCAGACGGGGACGCCATCGTGTGGCGCGACACGCCCTACCGATACGATTGGCTGCTCGAGGCCGTGCAGAAGTGGAGAGCCCGGCTCGAGTCCGATGGTCTGCCCATTGGCAGCGTGGTCAGCCTGGAGGCCGACTTCTCGCCCAACGCCGTCGCGGCGCTGCTGGCGTTGATCGAGCACCGCTGCACTGTGGTCCCCCTCACAAGCTCAGTCGAAGCGAAGAAGCCCGAGTTCCGAGCGATCGCCGAGGTCGAGGCAACCGTGGCGCTCACCGAGACCGATGAAGCTGTTTCGGCGCTCACTTCGACCGTCGCACGGCATCCGACACTGCGTACGCTCAAGCAGCGGGGCCATCCAGGCTTGATCCTGTTCAGCTCGGGATCCACGGGCCGCAACAAGGCTGCTGTACACGACTTCGTGCCGTTGCTCAAGAAGTTCACGGTGCCGCGACACTCCAAGCGGACTCTCGCATTCCTGCTGTTCGACCACATCGGCGGGGTCAACACACTGCTCTACACGCTGTCCAACACCGGGTGCGTGGTCACGGTGCACGACCGCTCGCCCGACGCGGTGTGCGCAGCGATCGAGCGCTTCGGTGTCCAGATCCTCCCCACCTCACCAACGTTCATCAACCTCCTACTCGTCAGTGAGGCCGACCGCCGACATGACCTCTCCGGCCTGGAATTGATCACCTACGGCACGGAGGTAATGCCGGAGACTACGCTGCGGCGGCTGCGTAATGTGCTGCCCGACGTCCGTCTCCTGCAGACGTACGGCCTGTCCGAGGTCGGCATCCTGCGCTCCAAGTCCAAGTCATCGGACTCACTGTGGGTGAAGATCGGCGGCGAGGGCTTCGAGACCCGTGTGGTGAGGGACCTGCTCGAGATCAAGGCCAAGTCGGCGATGCTCGGATACCTCAACGCGCCCAGCCCGTTCACGGCCGACGGGTGGTTCCAAACCGGCGACGCCGTCGAAGTGGAAGGTGACTACTTCCGCATTCTGGGCCGCCCATCGGAAATGATCAACGTCGGCGGCGAGAAGGTCTATCCGGCTGAAGTGGAGGGTGTACTACAACTCATGGAGGGCGTCGAGGAGGCCGTGGTGCAGGGGCAGCCGAATCCCCTCACGGGACAGATGGTCACGGCGCGTGTCCGGCTGACGACCGACGAGTCGGTGCAGCAGTTTCGCAAGCGTATGCATTCCTTTTGCCGCGCGCGGCTGGCCCGTTTCAAGGTGCCGCAGAAGGTCATGCTGGCATCCGAGGCGATCCACGGTGAGCGGTTCAAGAAACTCAGGGTCACATAGCATGCCGCTCGTTAGCGTCATCATCCCCACGTTCAACCGGCAGTACTGCGTCGGTCGTGCGGTCGACAGCGTGCTCGACCAGACCCACCGGAACGTGGAAGTCATCGTCGTGGACGATGGCTCTACTGATGGTACGCTCGACTACCTGGAGCGACGCTACTGCAATGAGGCTCGTGTGCGAGCCGTTCACCAGGCCAATGCGGGAGCGGCGGCGGCACGGAATCACGGATTCCGCCTGGTGCAGGGTGAGTACGTGGCGCTGCTCGATTCGGACGACGTGTGGAAACCGTGGAAACTGGAGTTGCAACTCGCCTGCATGAGACAGTTCCCCGAGCTAGGGATGACGTGGACCGACATGGCGGCCGTCGATCCGCACGGCACGACGGTCGACGGTCGGTACCTGCAGACGATGTTCCACAACTACCGCCGGTTTCCGCCCGATAGGCTGTTTCAGGCGTCGCACGCGCTTGCGACGCTCGCTCCGCGGCTGGCCGACACCGTGGGCTCGGCGCGGCTCTTCGTGGGCGACATCTACGGCCCCATCGTGCTTGGGAGCCTGGTCGCGACGTCCGCTGCCCTGCTCCGCCGGGACCGTCTCGAGGGAGTGGGCGGCTTCGACGAGACGCTGCGCGTATCCGGAGAGGATCACGACTTTCACCTGCGCGTGTGCCGCGAAGGGCCCGTGGGGCTGATCGACGTGCCGGCCATCGAGTGCCACGTCGGCCGGGGTGATCAACTGACCCACCGCAGCCACAGCGTGCACGTTGCGCGCAACTACCTGCGCACGATGACGACGGCGCTGGAGCGGGACGGGGCCCGCATTGGACTTCCCTCCCGCTTGGTCAACACCGCGCTGGCCGGCGCCCATGCCTGGCTCGGCGAGGCGCTGCTCGAGGCACAGCAATCGCAGCCGGCCCGTACGCACCTCTCACGCAGCTTGAGACTGCGGCCTGGACAGGGCAGGACGCTGGCCCTGTACGCGATGTCGTGGCTGCCACCCCGCACACAGGGGTCACTGCGGGCAGCCTATCGCAAGCTGCGCGGAAGGACGCAGCCGGCCGCCGCGGGATGAGCGGGACGATGGTCAGAGACATGCTGGGACGGCTCTTGTTGTCCCGGGGGCTCGCGAGACCCATGCGCGTGCTGGGACGCGGCCGCGTCGCGTTCTTCATGCTGCACCGCTTCCACGATCCTGACACAGGCAGCGAGGGTCACGATCCCGAGGCCCTGCGGCGTGATCTCGCCTACCTGCGGCAAGCCGGCTATGAGTTGCTCGGCGTGCGCGAGGCGTTTCGTCGCCTCGCAGGCGACGGTCCCCCACGTGGCGCCGCAGTGGTCTTCACGCTTGACGACGGCTACGAGGACCAGGCGCGGGTGGCGGCCCCGGTCTTTGCGGAATTCGACTGCCCTGCGACCGTGTTCCTGACAACCGGGTTTCTGGATGGTCAATCCTGGCAATGGTGGGATCGCATTGAGTATGTGTTCCGCTACACGCGACGCCGCCAGGTCCAGCTCGCTTTGAACGGTGAGCAGCTGGACTACTGCTGGAGTGGCGCGCCCGAAAGACTGCGCGCTCAGGCGGACTTCACGGCACACTGCAAACGGATCGGCGATGCAGAGCGGCAGACGGCCATCGCGAGGCTCGCCGCTGCGGTCGACGTGGATCTGCCGCGGGCCAAGGCGCCGGCCGAATACGCACCCATGTCGTGGGAGGACGTGCGTCGCTGTGAGGAGCGCGGGATGGAGTTCGGCCCGCACACGGTCTCGCACCCAATCTTGTCACGGCTGTCGGCCGCCGAGGCCGAGTGGGAGATCACCGAGTCGTGGTCGCGCGTGCGCACCGAGGCGCGAGCACCGGTGGCGGTCATGGCGTATCCCAACGGCGGCCCGGGGGACTTCGGCCCCAGGGAAGTGGCTATCCTGAAGCGGCAGGGCTTCGCCGGTGCGCTGGCGGGAGTACCTGAAGATGCTACGCCGGACGCGTTCGGGTGCGCCCCAGACTCCCGCTTCCGCGTTCCCCGCTTCGGCTACTATGGCGACCTGCGACACCTGGTGCAGTGCGTGAGCGGGTTGTACCACTGGAGGCGGCAAGCGGCCGCAGCGCTCACATGAGCCGGGTTGCGCCGGTGCCCGGCTTCAGCTTGCCGCACCGGAACCACACCGTGCGGTTGGTAACCGACGTGGATGTACGAGCCGCGTGTGAGCGCGACCTGGAAGCCGCCGGAGTCGGAATCCCTCTGCCGTACCGATCGGAGTGGGCCGCCCTCTCGCCCCGGGACGTTCCCTGGTTCCTGGCGGCATACGATGACCAGGGATGTTGCGTATGCGGCCTGGGCCTCAGGATTATCCCAAGCCGGGTGTGGCCGGGCTCCTTGGCGGTACGCGCGGAGCGGGTCGGGCCGGCGGTCGCGCCTGGAGCCCTGGAGTCCGCGCTTCACGGTCTCGCCGCCCTTGCCCGCCGGGACCGCCGGATCTTGTGGGCGGAGCTCGCGCTGTTCTCGCAGGATCAGGGGTTCCACCGCTCGGCTGGTGCGACCGCGCGGGCAGTGGGATTCCGGCCCCGCAGGGACGCCGATTCGTACCGGTACACACTTGCCATCGATCTGGCGCCGGACGAGGAGGCGCTCTTCGCATCACTCCACGCTACGGCGCGCCGTCACGTGAGGGCGGTCTCGAAGCGACCGGTCGCCGTCCGGCTGATCGACACTCCGGACCTGAGCCGGCGGCTGGAAGTGCTCCTCGGAGAGTCCTTTGCGCGGCGCGGCAGCCGGGCGAGACCGAAGGATTGGCCTGCGGTAATAAGGCTCTGCCAGACTCACCCCGGTCTCTCCCGCCTCGTAGGCCTGTTCCGCACCGATGTGGCGGGTCCCGAGTCCCTGGTGGCGTTCGCGTGGGGCCGCCGCCACGGCGACCACGTCGAGTACGCAACGGCCGGCTCGGCCCGGGCGCCGGAGTTGCGCATGCCCCTGGGGTACGCTCTGGCATGGGACCTCATCGCGTGGGCGAAACGCTCAGGAGCGACGTGGTTCGATTTCGGGGGAGTCACACTACCTGGCAAGGCTGAAGATCCGCTCGCAGGAATCTCCGACTTCAAGCGCTACTTCTCCGACCGGGTGGCCGAGGTAGGCACCGAGTGGGAACTGGAGACCCGATTCCTCCCGGCACGAGTGGCCCGAACGGCCCGTGCGGGCGCCAGGTTGCTCCGCCGGATGGTCCCCTCGCTGTCGTAGCCCTCCTACCCGACCGAATCGTCGGCTCCGCACTGGAATAGCACGATGCGGAACACCTGGTAGTCCACACGTCTGCCCTCGAACGTGGCCTCTGGTTGGCAGTGCTCCTGGATCCACGCGGTGCGGCGGCCGGACACATCAAACGCCAACCCATATCGCCGGAAGGAGCCCACGAGCCAGAAGCGCCCCTCCGCTCCCAGCATGGAATCGAGCGGCAGCGTGCTGTCATCCTCTACGAGGTGAACTCCCCGCAACTCCGGGGCATAGTGCTCCAGTTGGATCGCCGGCCACACAACCACCGCCAGTTCGGGGGCAGTGGCGCGAACGTGGGCAAATGCCGGCCGGTAGTCGTATCGCGTCCCGTCGGCCAGGTGTGATACCGTCACGGGTGCCATGCCCGCCGCGAAGGCACACGCCAGGGCCGCTGCCAACCATCCCCGCCTGGGACGACCGTCACCGACCGCATAATGGACAGTCGCGCCAGCGCACACGAAGAGCAGCGGCTGAGCCGCGGTGAAGTACGGGGCACTCACCGCGCTGAACCGTGCGCTGACGAACAGGAAGAGAGCCGCCGCCGAACAGCCGACCAGCGCCATGACTGCCCACCGTCGAGCCGGTTCGCCGGGGCCACGCCAGAGGGCCAGCGCCGCACCCATGACGCCGAGCGCCGCCACCGTGGGCGTCATGACATAGGCGATAGCCGGAAAGAGGCGGAGCAGACGGGCATGGGACAATTGGCCTCCGCTGGTTACTGCGTCGGCCCCCTCTGCGGAAAGGAGAGCCACGTACCAAATGGCCACCGCGGCGCCGAACGGCACCCACAGCCACACCCACGCACGTCGCGTCGGCCAGCGCCATCCCACTCGGCCATCCTGGCCGATCAGCAAACCGGCGAGCGCCACCCCACAGGCCGGGAACAGGAATGTTGGGTGCGTGAGTAGGCCAGCACACATAGCGAGGAGGGTGAGGAGATAGTCACGTGGCCTATCCGTCTCATACGTCTTGATCAGCAGGTAGAAGCTCAGGAGAGCAAGCAAGTACACGAGTGACCAGTACCGGGCCATCTGCGACGCGTAGAGATGCCACGGTGCCAGCGCCAGCAGAAAGGCGCCCACTAACCCAGCGATGGGGCCGAACACCTTGCGCCCGACCCACCACGTCCCCACCACTCCCAGAAGGCCCGCAATGAACGGGAGCAGCCTCATGCCCCACTCCGTGTCGGGCAACACCCAGAGTGCTGCGTGCTCCATCAAGAAGAAGAGAGGACGCGCTTCGATGCCGGTGGAGAACGGGCTGTCGAACAGGCGGGTCGCCTCGACGCGAGTGTAGAGTTCGTCCTCCCAGAAAGAGAACGAGGCCAGGCCCCAGGCCCGCAGTACCGCGGCGAGGGCCACCACAGCCCCAAGCAGGAACCACTCCACACGGGACGGGCCACTCCAGGCTTCCCGGCCGGCAGATCCCGTGTTCAGCTCGCTCATCGAGGCGATCCGGATGGCCACCTCCCTGCCCCCGCTCCCGCCAGGGCATGCCGCGCCGGTTCCCAGCGCTGAACAACGATGCCCGATTGATGTGGGAATACCCATTCCTCAATGACAACATGCGTCGTTCCAATAACCCCTTCGTACGCCCCGCCATCTCGCGAATGCGACTCAACGAGCCACAACCGCTCCGCTGAGACAACCGAGTCCGCGGGGAATCGCGTAGACTCGACGACGTTCTGCCCGTCCGGCGGCGCGTAGTAGCGCAGTAACGCCCTCGCCGTATAGCCCTCATGCACTACGACGCGATCAGTCCCGACGGTCCGGCTGCCCAGCAGCCGGGCTACGTCCTTCCACTGCTCCTTCCCGTACTCCTCGTTGAGGTAGTAGTTGGCGAGCGACACACCGATCACGCCGGCGAGCACAGTCGCCAGCAGCGTGCCCATGTGGCGCCTCATTCCACCCCCTTGTCGGAGCGCGACCACGCCGCTGGCAATCAGTACCACGTATGCTGGGAAACACACCACGAAGTAGCGTTCCCCTGCAATGATCACGACCAGCGAGAGTGCCGTCACGACCGCGAAGGGCACCAGGAGGGTCGCCCCCACGTACCGCCCCGCATCCCGATCGCGCACCCACAAGTAGTGCAGTCCGGCACCGGCGAGCACCACGCCGCAGATTGACGCCGGAATGACCAACCATGCACTTTCGGCCAGCAACTCGATAACGTGATCGCGCCATCCTCGGTTGGGGAACACGATCGAGTAGCCGACGGTGAACCGAAACAGCGTGTACGGGATCGCAAACACTACGTTGGACACGTTCTTCCAGGTTTGCTCCGCGCTCCCGCGCTGCAGGATCATCACCGCCCACGGCAGGTAGCTCAGCGCAACCCCGGCCTGGGCGAGCAGAAACCAGCGGATGCGCTTGAGGTTTGCTCGGTTACCGAGTACCTGGTGGCAGAGCTGGGCAATCAGCAGGAAGTGGAAGTAGAGGTGTGTATACACACCGAGGACTGCGGTCAGGATGTACGCCGCAGCTGCCCACCGCGATCCTCCGCGGGTCCAGCGCACGTAAGACAGCCCATTGAGTGCTGCCAGCAGGCCGAGCAGGCTGTACATCCGTGCTTCCTGGCCGAAGTAGAGGTAGAAGGGCGATACCACCAGGAACAGCGCGCTCAGCCGCGCGACCCGCGGGCCCGCCAACGCATCGGCGAGACCATACACGGCCCAGAGGCTCATCAGCGCGAACAACGCGGACAGCAGCCGTACGCTGAGGTCGGAAGTCCCGACCACCATCCACGCGCGAAGCAGCAGGTAGTACAGAGGGTGTTGCTCGGGCAGCAGGCGGAAGAACTGCCACATCCCACCCCAGGAGTCCTGAGCGGCCGAGACGCTCAAGATCTCATCGAGCCACAGACTCTGGGAATCAATCTGGAACAGCAGCAGGCCGGTGTACACCGCGGACAACACGATGAGGAACCGGACCGCTTGCGGACCCCTACCCCCCGTCTCAGTTCGTAGCTCCACCGATCCTCCGGAACGCACTCAAACGCCGAATGGCTAGACCGGCAACGTCGGGGCGTGCGCTCTTGCCCGGTCCTTGCGCCGGGACTCCTGGACTCGTATCTGGGGATCGAATCCCTCGGTGGTCCGGACGATGTACGGTGGCCGCTGTTTGACCTCCTCGTAGATCCGGATCAAGTACTCCCCGGCGATCCCGATCGTGAGAAGCTGCACCCCCCCCAAGAAGAGCACGACGACGATGATGGACGCCCAGCCCCGAGGCGCCGGGCTGCCCACGATCTTCTCGACGATGAAGATCATGCCGAGGAGGAAGCTCATCGCCGACACGGTGAGACCCAGGTAGGTCGAGAGACGGAGCGGCACCTTTGAGAAAGACACCACGCCGTTCAATCCGAGGCCGACCAGTCGCAAGAACGTGTACTTCACATCTCCTGCATAGCGGGGTGGACGATCGAACCGCACCGCGGTCTGCCGGAATCCGAGCCACGCCCGAAGACCTCGGACATAGCGATTCCGCTCCGGAAGCGCGTTGAGCTCGTCCACCACCCGACGGTCCATCAGGCAGAAGTCGCCCGTGTCCGTCGGAATGTGAACCTCGGACAGCCCCTGGAGAAGCCGATAGAACACATACGCACAGCCGCGCTTGAACCAGCCCTCCTGTTGCCGCGCCGCACGCTGGGCATAGACCACCTCGAAGCCCTCTCGCCACTTGGCCAGCAGCTGCGGTAGCAGTTCTGGAGGGTCCTGCAGGTCACCGTCCATCACGACCACGGCCCGCCCGGCGGTGTACCGCAGGCCCGCGGATACGGCGGCCTGATGTCCGAAGTTTCTCGAAAAGTGAATGCTCTTGAAGCGCGGATCACCGGCGTTCATGGCAGCCAAGAGGTGCTCGGTTCCGTCTCGGCTGCCGTCGTCGACGAAGATCACCTCGGACGACACCCCCAGGTCCCCCAAGACGTCAACCAAGCGTTCGTGCATGGCGGGGAGCGTCTGCTCTTCGTCGAGTACGGGGATGACAATCGAGAGCTCCACCATGCACAACTCCGGCTCGTGGTCCAACATCTGGCACGCCCGCGATCGGGCAGCGCCACGTGGGGAATCCTCATGATCAAAGGGCAAGAGTGGTGCCACCGAGACCACTTCTCCTCGGAGGCTCGATCTGGGCCCCGCCCCGCCAATCGCGGAACAGAGTGTTGCGCTGGCACCACACCGAACCGCTCCCAGGGTCTGTCCGGGTGCCCTTACGAAGGATGTTTCCTGGCCCGGCCCTTGCTGGTTCGAGCAGAGCGGAAGCGGTCTTCGAACATGCACTCAGGGTCTCCATTCGAATGCTGACGGTCACACTCGCCACCATCACCCTCCTGCTGATCGGCTGGGTCGGGTACCCTGTCGTGATAGCGCTGCTCGGGGCCCGGGCGCGAAGGCGCACGCCGCCAGCCGCGCCGCCGGTATCACCGCCGGCCGCGGTGATCATTGCCACCCGGGACTCTCCCCTCGCCATGCAGCGGAGGGTCGCCGACATCCTCAAGTCCACGTATCGGCGCGACCGCCTCCAGGTGATCGTTGCCGTGGACGCGAGGTCACCCTACGCGATCAGCGACTACATGAGTTGCCTGGCGCACCGAGCTCGCGTCGTGCCAGGCGACCTACCTGGCGGCAAGGCCCTGACACTGAACGCAGGTGTGCGGGCGGCCGACGCTTCGATCCTGGTGTTCGCCGATTCCCAGCAGCGCTTCGATCCGGAGGCGATCTCCGAGTTGGTCTGCTTCCTCACTCAGCCGGAGTTCGGCGCCGTCTCGGGCGCCCTCGTGCAACAGAGCGGCGACGGCGCCATGGACCTCTTCTGGCGCTACGAGCTGCTCATTCGGCGCGGGCAGTCGGCGATCAACAGCATCGTTTCCACGTCCGGAGGGATCCAGGCGGTGCGCAGCGACCTCTGGATGCCGCTGCCTGCCAACCTGATCTGCGACGACCTCTATACCACGATGCAGATCGTGCGGCGCGGCCTGCGAGTGGGCTTTTGCCCGACGGCGACCGCCTTCGACCCGCGGCAGTTCACGAGAATCCAACAGTTCCAGCGGAAGGTGAGGACCCTCACGGGACTGTTTCAGTTCATCTCCTGGGTACCGGAAGTGCTACTGCCGTGGCGTAACCCCATCTGGACTCACTTCGCTTGCCACAAGCTCCTGCGCCTCGCGACGCCCTACCTCGTTCTGCTGGCGCTGATCGGACTGGGTCAATTGCTGTGGCAGGCACTCGACGGCGCTCTACTGGCGGCCGTCGGCGTCGGGTTGGCCGCCGGAGTGGCCGCAGGAATGGCGATGCCGTCGTGGAGGCGTTCGGTGCTAGGGCATGCCGGCTGGGCAGGACTCATGCTTGCGGCGCCCGTCGCGGCAACCGTGAACGGCGTCCGCCGGAAGTGGCGCGTCTGGCACCATCATGAACCGCTGCAGCAGGCTTGGGCCGGGAAGGTGGGGACCCCTGACGTGAGCGGTGCCGGGTTGACACGGCAGGCACGGCCTCCCCGGCAGCGACAGCGGGTGGGCAACGCACCTTGATGCACGTAACCATCACGGGTGGGGCCGGATTCGTCGGCCGGCATTTCGCCCGCGCACTGGAGTCCGCCGGCCACGCGGTTACCGTACTCGACGTCAACCCACCGTCATGGGCCGGTCGCTCGATTCGGTTCGTCCATGGGGACGTGCGCGATCCTACTTCGGTTCGCACAGCGCTCGAGGGGTGCGACGCAGTTCTCCACCTCGCCGCCGCCCATCACGACTTCGGGATCTCGCGTGAGACCTTCTTCTCAGTGAACGAGCAGGGCACAGCCGTGCTGTGCCGAGCGCTGGACGCATTCAACGTGCACGATGTCTGCTTCTTCTCGTCGGTCGCCGTTTACGGAGACGCTCCCGAACCGCGCGACGAGGGTTGCACCCCCCAGCCCACCTCACCCTATGGCGAGTCGAAGCTCGCCGCCGAACAGGTGTTACGCCGTTGGACAGCCCAGGGCGGCGGCCGTTCCACGCTGGTCATTCGCCCGACCGCGATCTTCGGGCCCTGGAACACCGCAAACATGCTGACGCTGATCAAGCAGATCGACAGGGGCTGGTTCCTGCAGATCGGCGACGGATCGAACCTGAAGAGTCTCGCCTACGTGGACAATCTCGTTGCCGCGACGCTTCTCATGTGGTTTGGAGCTGCACGTCCGGCGTTTGACGTCTTCAATTACGTGGACAAGCCGGACTTGACGAGCCGCGAGATCACGAACGCCATATGCCGGTCGCTGCGACGGCGACCGCCGCGGCTCCGCATTCCGTGGCATCTGGCCGCATTGGCCGTGCTTCCGTTCGACCTTGCCATCGCCGCCACCGGGCACAATCTCCCCATTTCATCGTCCCGGCTCCGCAAGTTCGTTCGAGACCGCACCAGATTCGAGGCCGCCAAGGTGCGCGATGCGGGATTCAGGCCCCGCGTTTCCCTGGTCGAGGGGATCGACCGCATGGTACAGTGGTACCGGGAGGGTCGAAGCGAGGCAGTCCCCGCCGTGCGACGTCCACCGCACAAGGGACCCGGGTCGCGGCCTCATACGAGCCTGCGACCTTCGTCGACTCGATGACCCACGTCCGTACACACCTTCGCATCGCGCTGCTCTCGGAGTCGGATCGTGTCGGAGGCGCGGAGGCGCTCATGCTCCGCATGGCGGACGAGCTCCGCACGCGGGGCCACGACCTCCACTTCTTCGGGCCTGCGGCCGGCACCGGCTGGCTCGGCGCGCAGTTCCGCAAGCGGGGGTTTCCGACCGAGGTGTTCCGACTGCGCCGACCCTTGGATGTCCGCTGTCTGTACCATCTAGCCACGATGCTGCGGCGCAGGGCGTACGATGTGGTGCACAGTCACATGTTCGCGATGGCCGTTTATGGAGCAGCGGCTTCTCGAATGGCGCGCGTTCCCCATGTCATCACCATGCACGGTGATTGTGGCGAGACACAGTACCTGCGCCGTCGCGTCGCGCTCCGCTGGGCCATCCGCCACAGTCACTCGTCTGTAGCCGTATCGCAGCCGCTGCTGCGACTGCTGTGCGAGGGCCTGGGCATTGCCGACGACGAGCTCCAGGTAATCGCCAACGGCGTACAGGATATCACGGGAGACGCTCGCGCGTTCCGCAGGGAGCTGGGAATCGGCGACGACGAGTTGCTCGTGGTGGCCGTGGGACGGTGCGATCACGACAAAGGACACATGGTCCTCTGCCAAGCCCTTGACCGACTGCCGCAGGATCTGCGGTGGCGGCTGGCACTCGTG
>JBDGYO010000320.1:0-3465 GCA_039584015.1 Gemmatimonadota bacterium
GTACCCCGTGTACCACAAGCGGTATCTGGTGCCGATCACGGAGCGCGTGCCCATCGCCGGCCCACGCTGGATTCGCTCGCGCTTCTTCGGGGGTTTCACGCCGGGCACGGCCCTCCCGGTGTACGAGCTCCGGAAGCGGGGCTCGGACAGGATGCTGCGTTTCGGGGCGCTCATCTGCTACGAGTCGGCGTTCGAGAACCTCGCGCGGGGCTACCGGCGGGGCGGTGCGGAGTTCCTCGTCAACATCACGAACGACGCCTGGTTCGGCCGCACCCTTGGGCCCTACCAGCACGCGGCGCACCTGGTGATGCGTGCTATCGAGAGCCGAGTGGGGATTGCCAGGGCGGCCAACTCGGGGATCTCGGCGTTCGTCGATCCGCTCGGGCGGGAGCACCAGCGGACCGCCCTCGACGTTCGCACGTTCGAGACACGCGAGATTCTCACCGCCGAGGGGCTGACGCTCTACGCCAGGTTGGGTGACTGGGTGGGAACGCTGTCCCTGCTCGCCACCGCGCTTCTCGTCGGGTACGCCTGGTGGCGTCGGAGGTGACGCGCTTCGGTGTGGATGTCGGTGGGACATTCACCGATATCGTAGCACTCTCGCCCCAGGGAGACGTCGCGGTCGGTAAGGTCAGGTCGACCCCCGGCACGGTTTCCGCAACGGTGTGGGACGAGGTGACCCGGTTGCGCGGTGGAGAGTCGGCAGCCCAAGCCCTGATTCACGGCACGACGGTCGCCACGAACGCCCTGCTCGAGCGCAGCAGCGGCCTGGTGGTGCTCGTTGCCACGGCGGGTTTCGAGGACCTCCTTTGGCTGCGGCGGCAGGACCGCTCCCACCTGTATGATCTCTCGCGGGACCACCCTCCGCCCCTAGCAGCGCGCGAGGATGTCGTCGGGGTCGACGAGCGGGTCGGAGCCGAGGGGATGGTGCGGGAGCTCGCCGACGCCGAGATCGGTCGCGTCGTGGCCGAGGTCGAGCGACGCCGGCCCGATGCCGTGGCTGTGGCGCTCCTGTTCAGCTTCCGCGATCCAACGCACGAGCGGCGCCTCGCGGCAGCGCTGCGCAAGGCACTGCCCGACACGCCCGTCGCTGCCAGCTGCGAAGTGCTGCCGGTGTTCCGCGAGTACGAGCGCACCAGCACCACGACCGTGGAGGCGTATCTCCGTCCCAAGGTGAGCGGTTACCTGGCCCGCATGGGTGCCGACGCCACGGATCGCGGCATTGGGGAGCTGCGGATCATGGCCTCGAACGGCGGCACGCTGAGTGTCGCCCAGGCGGGCGAGCGCGCGGCGGCGCTCGCGCTTTCGGGTCCAGCGGGTGGGGTCGAGGGTGCGCGACGCGTCGGCGCGCAGCTCGGGATGCACGATCTCCTTACGCTCGACATGGGTGGCACGAGCGCCGACGCCAGCATCGTGCTGGGTGGTTGGCCCATGATGCAAGCTGCCGGGGCTGTGGGAGGCGTTCCGTTGGCTCTGCCCCATGTGCTGATCGAGACAGTGGGAGCGGGCGGTGGCTCCGTGGCCTGGGTCGATGAAGGTGGCGCGCTGCGCGTGGGACCGCGCAGTGCGGGCGCGATGCCCGGGCCGGCGTGCTACGGCACCGGCGGGACCGAAGCGACCGTGACCGACGCGGCCGCGGCCCTGGGGTGGCTCGACGCCGCGCATCCGTTGGCCGGCGGGCTGCGCCTCGATGTGGCGAAGGCGGAAGAGGCAGTGGGGCACGTGGCCGAGGCGGCGGGACTCTCCCTCGAGCGGTGCGCGGACGGCGTCATCGAGGTTGCCAACGCCGCCATGGTGCGGGCGCTCCGGCGTGTGAGCGTCGAACGGGGCGTCGACCCCCGCTCCATGACCCTGGTCGCGTTCGGTGGAGCCGGTCCCATGTTTGCCTGTCGCATGGCCGACAGCCTGGGGATGGAGCGTGCGCTCGTACCGCCGCACGCGGGGGTCCTGTCGGCACTCGGTCTGGCCTCGGCGCCGGACAAACTCGAGTTCGCGTCGTCGCTGCACGCCCTCGCGCACGAGCTCGACGCCGAGCGCACGCACATCGCCTTCACCGAACTCGAGGACCAGGCGCGAGACGCCCTCGCGGGAGCTCAGCTGCAGCGCCTCGCCGACTGCCGTTACCCGGGCCAGGGCTACGAGCTCACCGTGCCCGTGGGAGCCTCGGGCGACGACACGGCCGCCGCCTTCCACGACGCGCACCTCGAGCGGTTCGGTCACGCGGATGCGGCGCGGCCGGTCGAGCTGGTCAACCTGCGCGTGGTCGCGAGCCGGCGGGGTACCGACGTGCGGCTGGCGGAGCGCGCGGGCACCGCGGAAGCACCGCGTGGCGATGGGCGCGCCCCGCTCGATGCCCTTGGACCCGGAACCGTCATCGACGGACCGTTCATGCTCGACGTGATCGACTGCACCATTCGGATCGAGCCGGGTTGGCGCGGCACGGTCCACGCCACCGGCGCGGTGGTCCTGGAGCGCACATGACGCTGGACGCCATCGGCCTCGAGGTCATGGCCCACGCGTTCTCCGGACTGGCGGAGGAGATGGGTGCGGTGTTGGTGGCCAGCGCGCTCTCCCCCAACGTGCGCGAGCGGCGGGACTCCTCGGCCGCCTTATTCAGCGCCGACGGCGAGATGATCGCCCAGGCGGCACACATCCCGGTACACCTCGGGGCGATGCCGGAGGCGGTGTCGGCCGTACGCGGACTGGATCCCGAGCCCGGTGACACGTTCGTGTTGAACGATCCCTACACCGGTGGCACCCACCTCCCCGACATCACGATGGTCCATGCGGTGGAGCTGGACGGGGCCGTGGCGGCCTACACAGTGGTGCGGGCCCACCACTCCGACGTCGGTGGCTCGCGTCCAGGGAGCATGCCGCCCCACTCGACGGAGATCTTTCAGGAAGGTCTCGTCATCCCGCCGATCAAGTGGACCGCGCGGGGAGCGGTGCAACGGGATGTGGAGCAGCTACTGCTCGCCAACGTGCGCACGCCCGACATGCGGCGTGGTGACCTCGCGGCGCAGCTGGCGGCGTGCGAACGGGGCGCCGGGCGCTACCGCGAGCTCATCGAGCGCCACGGTCGCGACTATGTGGAGGCCGCGGTGCGCGACCTGCTCGACTACGCTGAGCGGCGCACGCGAGCGGCCATCGGCGCGCGCGTCCGGCCGGGTCGCTACGGCGCTGAGGACTGGCTGGAGGGCGACGGCGTCAGCGACGACGACATCGCGATCCGCGTGACGGTGGAGGTCACCGATGCCGGCCTGAAGGTGGACTTTGCCGGCACCGCAGAGGCCGCTGCCGGCAATGTGAACTGCCCGCTCTCGGTCACGCGCTCAGCCGTGCTGTTCGTGCTGCGATGCCTGGTGGACGAGGACATCCCGACCAACGGCGGGATGCACCGCGCCGTGACGGTGCGGGCCCCGGAGGGGTCTCTGGTGAACGCACCGTGGCCCCGGGCGGTCGCTG
>JBDGYO010000321.1:0-3454 GCA_039584015.1 Gemmatimonadota bacterium
CTCCCGACCCGCATCACGGTCGACGTAGCCCTGCAGGTAGCCGAACGCCGCGACTACGGCTCCGACTGCGAGCGCCGCCAACACCTTTATGGTCCGTAATACCATGCTACCTCCCACTCGTGAGTGTTTGAACACGCATCTCGTCCGGCGCCAGGTCTTCGGGGTTCAGCAAGCAGAGGTCCCGATCTTGCTCACCGCTAGAACCTCCGTCCCACCGAGATCCCTAGCGCCCAAGAGTCGTACTCATCCTTGAAGTCGTAGCCGAAGGCGACCCCGGTCAACCAGCCGTTCGCGACGGCAAAGGCGTACTCGAAGCCGACCTTGACGACGAAGAAGTTCTCGTGCTTCTCGAGCTCGACGCCGGGTCCGGCATACAGCTCAAGCCCGCGCGCCAGCTCGTAGATCCCGACCAGTGCACCGACGTACGCGTATTCCCGTGGGATGGTCGTGTCGGCACTCGTCTGCACCACGTACTTGGAGAGCTCGAGGTCGTTGTACAGGCCGACCCCCACCCTATGGCTGATCCAGAAGCTGTAATCGATCCCGATCGTCGGGACGATCACCGTGCCTTCCGGATCTCCCTCGTGCGGGTCTCCCTTGGGTACCCACGTGTAACCGGTGAACAGCGCGAGTTGGTGACGCTTGAGCGGCTCGTGCTCCTCGTGCTCTTGCGCCGCGAGAGAGGCAGGCAGGAGGGCCACGACCAGGGCTGTCAGGATGCTTCGCGCTATCACTTGATGTCCTCCTCAATTCTCGGCTGCAGCTTCAGCCGCATCCGACCCGCCCACAGGTATGTCCAGCCCCACGAACAGCATCCAGTTGCGGACGGCGTCGCCCGTATGGTTCTTCACCGTGTTGGTGAGGCCGTAGTAGAACTTGGCGTCGAGCCGCATGCTGCGCATCTGCTTCTGAGGCCTGAAAGCGTAGCTGAGACTCGCGATCAGGCCGGCGTCGAACGTGTTGAGCGAGTCGGTGTTGCTGGCGTTGAGGTTGAGGGCGCCGCGCTCCACATCGCTGACCAGCTCGTCGCTGGCGCCCGTCAGGATGCCCACCGATCCCCCAACGCCGATGTTGAGCGGCCCGGTCACGTACTTCACCAGCAGCGGCAGTGTCAGGTAGTTCGCCGACCGCGTGACAGTGCCGGCGGCCCGAATCGAGTCGAGCGTGGCATCGCCCGTCGGCGAGGCGAAGGGACTTCCAGGCGTCGTGACTGGCATGCTCTTGGCCCCGGCCGGCGTTTTGACGGTGAGCTCGGGCTGCAGGTGCCAGTGGTCGCTCAGCTTGATCTCGCCGTAGGCGCCGAACGCCCAGCTGAAGCGCGTGCTGGCCTCCCCGGTATTCGTGAGACTCGACCACACCAGGTCGGCATTGATGCCGAGCTGGAACTTCTCGGTGGACAGCTTGTCGCCGAACAGGATGATCAGCAGCGCCTGCGCCTGCGCCGCCTGGGCCGATGCTACCAGTAGCAGAAGGGACAAGAGGATTGCCTTCTTCATGCACACCTCCGCGGGTTCTCCCAAGGACCTGGAATTGCGACCTTGCGTATCCGATCTTTCAGTTATCATTTTGCGGATTGTGTGTCAATAGACATGTCTACGGCGACTAGGTCGTCACGGTTGAGCCGCGGTGACTGGGTGGCTGCGGCGCTGGAGGCGCTGGCGTTGCACGGCATCCAGGGAGTGCGGGTGCAGACCATAGCGAAGCAGATGGGGGTGACGACCGGAAGCTTCTACTGGCACTTCCGCAATCGCCGGGAACTGTTCACGGCGGTGGTGGACTTCTGGGAGGCTTCCATGACGGACTCCGTCATGGCGGATGTGCAGGGCGCCGGCGGGACGGCGGCGGAGCGCATCCTCAAGCTGATGGAGGCGGTCGTGCTGAGGAGCCGGAATCAGTACGACCCAGCAATGCGCGGTTGGGCCCGGTCGGATCCCGAGGTTGCCGAGCGCGTCCGGCAGGTCGAGGCGCGGCGGCGGCGTTACGTCGAGGGGCTCTTCCGTGCGGCCGGGTTCACGAAACGGGAGGCCCACGTGCGAGGCCGGCTGCTGGCCGACTCCCTAATGGGTCAGGGAGTGATTCTGGACCGGGACTCGGAGCGGGAGCAGAGCCGATTGCTGCGACAGCAGTGGGAGGTGTTGGTCGGCAAGTAGAGGGACGGCGCACACAGACCCGCACACATACGGGCCGGAGCGGGCGTCTTGACCCGACGCCAACTCACCTGCATGTTCGCGGCGCACCAGCACATAGGGAGCCCACCGCGCAGTGGCCAGGGACGGAATTGAACCGCCGACACGGGGATTTTCAGTCCCCTGCTCTACCAACTGAGCTACCTGGCCGGGGGCGGATAATCTACTCAAACCGGGCCGCCGCGGCAGCCCTGCTCGAGCCGTTCGGCTACCCGGGCGGGCCGTCCCCCGATTCCAGCCCCTCACCGGGCAGCACGATATCACCCTCCGCCTCATCCGACACGTAACGGCCCAGCTCGGGGGCGTCCGGGTATCGCTCCCGAGCGATGCGGATCACCTCGCGCGCACGCTGCGGGTCGTTCTTAACGGTGCGGTAGATCTCCTCGAGGCGGATGGCCGCGTTGATGTCGACCTTGCGGGATGCGCCGCGCCCCAGGTGGTTCTCGAGCAGTGCTATCGTCTCCTCCATGTTGGGCCGCATCCCCGCCGAGGAGCCCATCACGCCTCCCCCAATCAGCTGATCGGACACCCAATCGCCGAGGGGCCCGAACACGTACTCCAGCAGCAGGTCCCAACTCCACCACACGATGCCGCACATGCCGGACGCCACGAACCAGCGCGGATCCTCCCGCACGACGAAGCCGACGCCCGCAAAGGCGATCGTCGCCGAGCCGAAGATCCCGCGCACCACCTTCGCGATGGAAAACGGCAGTACTCCCGAACCGCGCCTCACTCACCCTCCTTAGGGCCGTCGCTGGGAAACTACGGCAATGCATAATGCCCCCAGCGCTCCCCGCAAGCGCACCCCTCACACGGCCGTAACGCAGAAACGCAGTGTCGCAGATCGCGCCAGCACTGCCCAAATATCGCCATAAAACAGGCGCGTGGTCATTGGGTACTGCGCCCTGAGCCCGGTCTTCGCACGGACGGTCCCAAGCGCCCCAGGTGGCTCAAGTGCTCGCGCATGGTGGCTTAAGTGCCCGGCACAAAACGAGATACGAGAACCGACCTCAAGCGATGTCGCCATGCCGGCGCACCACGCCCAAAACGCAGTACCGCAGCCTGAGAATTACCGGTTCTTGGCCACTTGCAGGACGACTGACTGTGCTCCTGCGGCAGGGAAGGGGACCTGCACGTGCACCATTGGGGTCCAGAAGGGCGCCCGCCCGGGGCAACCCGGGGCCAATCCCTAGTGTGGCCGCGTCGCGCCGAGTGCGGAACCTGCTACATTCTGGGCGGCGCTGCTCAGCACCGACACCGCGAGGCGC
>JBDGYO010000322.1:0-5695 GCA_039584015.1 Gemmatimonadota bacterium
GGCACCGCTCACCACGGCCGTGCCGGCGAGGGCCGCGAGGCCCACGCCGAGCCAGGGCGGCCCTTTCGTGGCGCGCAGCGCCTGCCCCAGGCCCGCTCCCGTGGCGAGACCGAGGCGCGCGCTCATCTCCTGGAGCACGATCGTGGCTACGGTCGCGAACAGGAGGGCCCACAGCAGGGTCACTCCGAAGCGGGCGCCGGCCAGGGTTGCGGTCGTGACCGTCCCGGGGCCGATGAACGCCGCCGTGATCACGACCCCGGGTCCGAGCCCGCGCCAGGCCTTCACTGTTCCAATGGGAAGGGGAGGTCGAGCGTTCGGGCGGCGGCGCCGCAGGCGACGACCACCTCGCCGGGCTCGACTTCGTGCCGCAGCATCGCGAGCGCGACGTACTGGCCCCAGTGCTCCAGCCATGCCGCGCTGCTGACGCGACCCACGGTCTTGCCACCGTGGATCACGTCCGAGGTCTCGAGATCGGGATCCTCCTCGAATACGAGACCGGCCAGTTTCCAGTTGGCGTGGCCGCGGAAGTGGAGTCGGGCCACGGTTTCCTGGCCGGTGTAGCACCCCTTGGTGTACGACACCCCGTCGATCTCGTCGTAGCGCACCTCCTGTGGCAGGGTGCGCTCACCGATCTCCGCGCCGAGGCGCGGCCAGCCTGCCAGCAGTCGCGCCAGCTCCAGCGCCGCGGCGTCTACGGGGAGCACGCCGGCCCGCTCGAGCGCGTCGAGGAACGCTCCGGTATCGGGTCGCTTGCAGGTGAGTTGCAGCGCGAACGGCATGCCAAGGCTGGGTACCGCGGCAACGTAGCTGGCGTCGCCCATGGTCCCGGTGGCCATGCACCCCGGGTCGGGAACGACGAGCCCCGCCCGCTCGGCACTCGCGACCGCTGCCGGCCCCGCCAGCCGCAGGACCGACACCTTTTCGGTCAGATCCTGGGTGCGCGCCAGGCGCGGCGGCAGGAGGCGACCGAAGTGCTGCACGAGCGTCTCTCGAGCCGAGCCGGGGCCGAAGATCGTCAAGTCCCCATTCTCGCGCGCCACCCACATGTCGGAGATGATCATCCCCTTCGGCGTGAGCACGGCGCCGTACACGAAGCCGAGCTTGCCGCACGCTTCGAGCTCGTTGGTGAGGAGCCCCTGCATGCATTGCAGCGCACCGGAGCCGGTCATGCCGATGACCGCGGCGTCGGCTTCTGCCACCGCCGCTCCGTCCGTCACGGCGTCGGCGTGCGCGGCTGGCACGTCGTCGCGCCCGATCACGAACACTCCGGCGTCACTCGCCATAGTACCCCGCTCGGCGATAGGACCAATCCAGCAACTCCACCGGGTGCACTACCGGGATGTGTTCGCCGGCGGCCAGCAACCCGGCACCGATCTGCATGGCGCATCCCGGGTTGCCGGTGGCCACGATGTCGGGCTGCGCGCGGCGGATCGCCTCGACCTTGTATCCCAGCACCTGGCGCGAGAGGCCGGGCTGCGCGAGCGAGTAGCTCCCCGCGCTGCCGCAGCAGAGCTCGGCACCGACGTGCGACACGTGCTCCAATCCGTGCACGGCATCCAGCAGCTGGCGGGGCTCGTTCGCAATCCCCTGCGCGTGCAGCAAGTGACACGGGGGGTCGTACGCCACCCTGAGAGAGAGCGGCGCCCCCTTGCGCGGCCCGCGCTCGGCGAGCAGCTCACTCACGTCCCGCGTGCGGGCGGTCACCCGGCGCGCGTCCGTCTCCATGGGGTCACCTGCGAGAAGCCGGCCATACTCCTTGAGCATCGCGCCGCACCCCGCGGCGTCGACGGCAATCAGCGCATCTTCGGGCAGCTCGGCGAGGGCGCGCACGTTGTGGCGCGCGAGCTGCACCGCGTCGTCGTGTTGGCCGGCGTGGGCGTGCAGGGCTCCGCAGCATCCCTGCCCCGGTACCTCGATGACCGCGTACCCGTTGGCTTCGAGCACGCGGGCGGTCGCGCGATGTACGTGGCCGAACAGGCCGTCCTGCACGCAACCGGCGAAGACGACGACCTTCCGGGGTGGCAGGGAGCCCGCGGGCGGTGGCTCGGGGTTCCACTGCCACGCGTCCATCTGCTCGTCGAACTGCCGCGGCCGCGTGGCGGCAAGCATGCCGAACGCCATGCCAAAGCGAGACGACCCGGCGAGCCAGCGCGCCAGCGGCCGCACGGCGCGGGCCAGCGGGAAGATCAGGCGGCCCAGGCTGCGCTCAGCCATCACGCTGTGCACGGCGCGCACCGAGACGGGAATCGGTCGCTCTTCGGCCAGGCGGCTACGCGTGGCCTCCAGGGCCGGCGCGTAGCTCACGCCCGACGGGCACACCGGCTCGCAGGCGCGGCACCCGAGGCAGCGGTCCAGATGGGTTTGCAGCTGTCGTTTCGAGCCGCCCGCCCGCCAGGCCCCGGATCAGGGCAATGCGGCCGCGTGGGCTGTCCGCCTCGTCGCCGGTGACGAGATAGGTGGGGCAGGCCTGGAGACAGAAGCCGCAGTGCACACACGGCTCCAGCCCGGCGGCCAGCGCCGCGCCCGTCACGCGTCACCCACCGGGACCACGAGCACGCCGGCCGGGTCGAACGTGTGACGCAGGGCCGAGACCAGCCGGCCGACGCCTTCGCGATAGGCGCCGAAGTGACCCATCTGAGAGCGCACTTCCCACGGCGCCCGCTCGAGCGTGAGCGGCATCTCCTGCTGCGCGGCCGCGCGGCGCAGCAGCTTGAGACGGTCCACCGCCGCATCGCCGCTCCACCGGACGATGCCGGCTCCCACCCCTACGGACAGCCACCCTTCGGGAAGATGGTGCTCCACCAGGTCGAGCGCGTCGTCCAACGATGTCGGTACGGCGCCGAGCCGCAGGGTGGCGCCACCCAGCGTGGCGCCGGCCAGCGCCTCGGGCCAGAGACGCGCCGCCTCCTGGACGGGCAGCTCGCGCAGCGCCATGGGGACCGCACCGCCTGCGGCGTTCCGGGCTGCTTCGACCTCCGGGTCGGCGCCCACGAGCCGCACCGCCAGCATCCAGTCGCTCCCGCGGGCCGCCCGTGGCGAGAGGACCTCGAGCGCGGCCGGCGTCGTGCCGGTCTCCAGGATCGTCTGGGCGGCGGTGAGCAGCGCGTCCCGCTGCCCGGAGCCGATCAGGGTGAGGTCGGCGCGCGGCACGGCGCGCAGCCTGAGCGTGACCGACGTGACAACGCCGAACGCGCCGAAGCTCCCGGCGGCCAGCTTCGTGAGATCGAACCCCGCCACGTTCTTGACCACACGTCCGCCCGGGCGGACCACGCGCCCGTCACCCGACACCAGCGTGACGCCCAGGAGATGGTCGCGCACGTTGCCGAAGCCGGACCGCAGGGGGCCGGCCGTTCCGGTGGCCACGACCGAACCGAGTGAGCGGCCTGAGCCGGGAGGATCGATCGCCGTCCACGCACCGTGGTCGGCGAGCGCGCGCCGCAGGTCGCCCCACACCACGCCGGCCTGGACGGTGGCCACCAGATCGGGTGCGTCGAGGTGCGGGATCTCGGTCAGCTGGGCGGTGGTGAGCGCGAGGTCGGCGAGGGAGTCGGGAGGCATCCACCCTGCCGTGCCCTCGATGCGCACCCGCCATCCCTCGGACGCCGCCGTTCCCAGGATGAGCGCGACCGCGTCTTCGGAGCGCGGCGCCACGCGGGGGAGCCCACGGGTGTCGGTCTCGATGGCCGCGCCCTCACCCAGGAGCGATCTGAGCCGCCGTACGATGGTGAGTCCGGCCTCGGCCATCACGCACTTCCTCCGGCCGCCGCCGCCGCGACGGGCGCGGTCTCGCCGGTGGCCTGCCTCCGCGCCGGGCCCGTGTGCCACTCACGACAGGCATGGATGGGGATCACCTTGCCGGGATTGGCGATCTCATCGGGATCGAACACCAGGTGCACCGCCCGCATGGCACCCAGGGTGTCGCCGTCGAAGATGAGCGGCATGTAGCGCAGCTTGTCGGCGCCGACGCCGTGCTCTCCGGTGATGGTGCCGCCCGCCGCGACGCACACCTCGAGGATCTCCGCCGACGCCCGCTCCACCCGCTCCAACTCGTCGGCGTCGCCGCTGTCGAACGCGATGTTCGGATGCAGGTTGCCGTCGCCCGCGTGGAACACGTTGGCCACGCGGAGCCCGTAGGTCGTGGCAATGCGATCCACCTGTTCGAGCACCGTGGGGAGGGCCGAGCGCGGCACCACCGTGTCTTGTACGAACAGATCGCGGTTCAGCCGGCCCAGGGCCCCGAACGCCTTCTTGCGTCCCTGCCACAACCGCGCCCGCTCCGCGTCGTCGCTGGCGACCTGAACGGTGCGGGCCCCGCTCTCCCGCAGGATGCGCTCCACGTCGACGCCCCCCGCCAGCACCACGTCGTCGGTGGCACCGTCCAGCTCCACCAGCAGCACGGCTCCCGCGTCGGTGGGGTAGCCCGCCGCGTAAATCGAGGCCTCGACCGCCGCGATGCAGTTGCGGTCGATCATCTCGAGGGCCGCGGGCAGGAGTCCGGCCGCGATGATGGCCGAGACCGCCTCCCCTGCGGTGCGGAGCCCCTCGTAGTCGGCGAGGAAGGTGCGCACGGCCCTGGGGAGCGGCGTGAGGCGTACGGTGATCCGCGTCGCGATCCCGAACATTCCCTCGCTGCCCACGAATAGCCCTACCAGGTCGGGTCCCCACGGCTCACCGTGCCGCGAACCGAGCGTCGCGACACTGCCGTCGGGGAGTACGACCTCGAGCTCGAGAATATGGTTGGTCGTGACGCCGTACTTCAGGCAGTGAGGGCCGCCCGCGTTCTCCGCCACGTTGCCGCCGATGGTGCACACGGTCTGGCTCGAGGGGTCGGGAGCGTAGTGCAACCCGTACGGCTCCGTCTCAGCGGTGAGGCGCGCGTTCACTACGCCGGGCTCCACCACGGCGAGGCGGTTCGCCGGGTCGACCTCCAGGATGCGCGTGAGCCGCGTGAGCGAGATGAGCACCGCGTCGGTGTCGGCGAGCGCTCCGCCTGACAGGCCGGTGCCCGCTCCGCGGGCCACGAACGGGACCCTGTGGTGCGCCAGGAGCTGCACCACTCGCACGACCTGGTCCCGCGTGGCGGGGAGCACGACCGCGCCGGGCGGGCTGTGGTGAGTCGGCAGCCCGTCACTGGCGTACGTATCGAGCTCCGCGCGGGCGGTGCGGACCCAGCCGTGGCCGACGATGCCGGCGAGGGCGCCGGTGAGGTGCGCGGGGATGCCCATGCTACTCCCGGATGTCCGTGTCGTCGCGGTCGCGCTTCCCGTTCCCCTTCGTCCGCCGCTGCATGGCGGCGCGTTTCTTCACCTCTCGTTGAAGTCGGCCGAGCGTCGTGGCGAGGCGCCGCAGTCGGTCGCTCACCGAGCGCAGCTCGAGCAGCCCCTGCTTTTCACGAGGCTCGACGTCGAGGGCGGCGGCGATGTGGAAGGAGAGTTGCGCGGGATCATCCGGCAACTCCACCGGCGTCTCCGGCAGCTGGGTCAGCTCGCTCACGGCGTGGGCAAAGGACTCGAACGCCGCTCGCACCCCGGCGGCGCGCTCCGCCACCTCGTCGCGGTCCCACGGCTCGTCGTTGAACGGGGCTACCACCGCCACGCGATAGAGGCGGTCGGTCTCGACGAACTCCCGCAGGAGGAACCGCTCCTGCCCGAGCGTCATGATGTTGTAGCGGCCGTCCGGCAGCTGCTCTACACTC
>JBDGYO010000035.1:0-13425 GCA_039584015.1 Gemmatimonadota bacterium
GGTCCAGTCGAACCAGTAGGAGCCGTGGCTCTCGAGGCTGGGCTGGTAGAACTGCCATAGCGAGGGCAGCGTGTAGGTGTCGTGCCACTCGGCCTCGCGCGCCCGCATCACGTCACGGCTTGCCTCGTAGATGGTCATGGTGGGATCGAGCACGAAACCCAACGCGATCAACTCGTCGATCACGGCGTTCCACGTCTCGCTGCCCCGGGACGCTGCCTGCTTCCACAACCGTCCCGCCTGCCCGAAGCGATCGTACTCGTTGTTGTAGTTGTAGTCGTACGGGAACGCCTGCACCGTGCGGTCGGCGAATAGCGCCTCGGGAAGGCCGTACCAGTGCTCCATGGAGCCCAATCCGAGACGGGCCGCATCCAGCACGTCCATGCGTGCCACCCCCATCTGGCCAAGATGGGCCTGCGTGCCGAGCCCGCGGCGCTTCGCCTCATCGATCAGCGCGGCCATGATCGGTGGATCGTACGAACCGAGCTTGAGGCCGTCGACTCCCTGCTCTGCGGCCCAGCGCACCCACTTCCGCGCGGCGTCCGGCGTGTGGATGGGACCCTCGTCCCACCCCATGCCGGGCCGCACGTACACGAAGATGCGTGGCGCCACGATGGCGTTGGCCGCACTGCGCCCACGCTCGTTCAGCGTCCACTCCACCCCGTTTCCCGAGCCGGGATCGCGGATCGTGGTCACGCCATGGGCCATCCACAGCTTATAGACGTACTCGGCCGGGGTGCCCTGCGAGTTGCCGCCGGTGTGGGCGTGCAGATCCACGAGCCCGGGAAGGACGTACATCCCGTGCGCGTCGATCTCCCGCGTCGCATCCTGGGGCCGGCGCTCGGGGTCGACCTCCAGACCGGGCGCCCCGAGGTTCTTGATCTCGGTGATCCGGTTCCCCTGGATCACGATGTCCATCGGTCCGCGCCCGGGAGCGCCCGAGCCGTCGATCAGCGTCGCCCCGCGGATGATCAGCCGCTCGAACGGGCCCTCGCCCTCGCCGGGCGCACGGTCCGGTCCCGGCGTAATCGGTTCGCGCTCCTGCGCGGCCAGGGGTGAGGCGGCCGCGAGTCCCATGGCCACCACTGTCATCCAGATACGCCGCATGCCTGTCCTCCGCGATAGGGCTGTCGTCGGTTGCAGTCGGGCGCCCAGCTCGATACCGCATGGGCCGGCCGCTCGGGGTCTAATGCAAACCGCGAATCGACACGACCGCAAGGCAACGTATACTTACGCCATGGACGAATCGGATCTCTACAGATACCGCGAACTCACCAGCCACGAGGACCACGAGCGGTGCGTGGCGTTGCAGCGCGTCACGTGGGGAGACGACTTCCGCGAGCTCGTCCCCCCGGCATTCCTGCTGGTGGCGCAGAAGCTGGGCGGGGTCCTGCTGGGCGCGTTCGACCCTGGCGGGGATCTGGTCGGGTTCGTGTTCGGCCTCACGGGGCTGCGCGACGGTGAGCCGACCCATTGGTCCCACATGCTCGCGGTACGGAACGATCTGCGCGACCACGGCATCGGCCGGCACCTCAAGGAGCTGCAACGCACCCGCGTCGCAGCGCTCGGCATCCGACGCATCCAATGGACCTTCGACCCATTGGTCGCCCGGAATGCACACCTCAACCTCAATGGCCTCGGCGTCCGGGTGCTGCAGTACGTGGAGGGCATGTACGGCGAGAGCCCTGTGAGCATCATGGACAGCGTGATCGGCAGCGACCGGTTGATCGTGGAGTGGCCCACCGGGGAGGTCGGCGCGCCGAAGGCTCCCGCCGCACCGCCATCGGTCGCGCCGGTCGTGTCGAGTGGGGGCATTGGCGCCCTGCCCGACCTGGTGGACGCCCCGGTCGTGCTCGTCGAGGTCCCGCCGGACATCCAGGCGCTCAAGCGCGAAGCACCCAAGACGGCGGCGGCGTGGCGCGAGAGCACGCGGCGTGCGTTCACCCACTACCTCGCATTGGGATACGAGGTCGCCGGATTCCCGCGTGGGTTCTACCTGCTGCAGCGTCCGGAGGGGCTCGGTGCCTGAGCTCACCCATCTCACCCTGCGCGAGATTCGGCTGCAGCTGCGCGAGCCGTTTCGCATCTCCTCGGGCGCGAGCTGGCAGCGGCGCATCCTCCTGGTGGAGCTGGGGGACGCCGACGGGGAGACCGGGTGGGGCGAGTGCGTGGCGAGTGAGACGCCGCACTACTCCCCCGAGACGGTGGACACCGCGTGGCTCGCCATCCGCCAGTGGATCGCACCCATCGTGCTGGGGCGCGCATTCGAGGCACCCACGGAGCTGTACCACCTGCTCGACGCGCGCATCCGGGGACACCGCATGGCCCGGGCGGCCGTCGAGATGGCAGCGTGGGATCTCTCGGCACGGCGCTGCGGCGTGCCGCTGGCGGAACTGTTGGGCGGGGTGCGCAACGAGGTGGCCGCCGGCATCTCCCTGGGAATCCAGGAAAGCCCCGATCTGCTGGCGGGGCGCGCGGCCGATGCCGCCGCGCAGGGGTATCGTCGCATCAAGCTCAAGGTGCAGCCGGGAGCGGACGTGGCCTACGTGGATGCGGTGCGCCACGCGGTGGGTGATGCCACGCCCTTGAGCGTGGACGCCAACGCGGCCTACACCTTGGTGGAGAGCGATACGCTGCGCCGGCTCGACGGGTTCGGCCTGCAGATGATCGAGCAGCCGCTGGCGGCCGACGCCCTGAGCCATCATGCCGAGCTGCAGCGACAGCTCGACACCCCGGTCTGTCTCGACGAATCGATCTGGAGCCCGGCTCGCGCCGATGAGATGGTCGCGCTTGGCGCCGGAAGGGTCATCAACATCAAACCGGGCCGGGTGGGCGGTTTCACCGCGGCGATCGCGATCCACGACCTCGCCGCCGAGTACGGCATTGCGGTGTGGTGCGGCGGCATGCTGGAGAGCGGGGTCGGTCGCGCCCATAACGTGGCGCTCGCCTCGCTGCCCAACTTCACCCTCCCCGGCGACCTGAGCCCCAGCGACCGGTATTGGGAACGGGACATCGTGGAGCCCCACTGGACCATGACCGACGGCATGGTCACCGTGCCGCAGGACCGACCGGGGATCGGGGTCGCAGTGGACCACGAGTTCGTGCGCGAGCTCACCGCACGGTCGGAGACCCTGGAAGCGTGAGGCCCTCACCGTTCGACGCGCAGCTCTACGAGCGCATGGTCGCGATTCGACGCGACCTGCACGAGCACCCTGAGCTCGCCTGGCAGGAGCGGCGCACGGCCGAGCGCCTGGGCACCGCGCTGGACGACCTGGGAATCGCGCACCGACGCGTTGCAGAGACGGGGGTGGTCGCCGAGTTGCCGGGACCCGACGGCGCGGGCATCGTCGCACTCCGGGCCGACACCGACGCCCTACCCGTCACGGAGGAAACGGGGCTTCCCTTCGCGTCGACGCACGACGGCGTCATGCACGCGTGCGGCCACGACGGACACAGCGCCATGCTGCTGGGCGCCGCGGCGTTCCTCGCCAAGGAGGAGTCGCTGCCCGCCCCCGTGCGTCTCATCTTCCAGCCCGCGGAGGAAACAGGGACCGGCGCGCCCGCGCTGATCGATGCGGGAGTGCTCGAGGACGTGGCGCTGATCTTCGGGGGACACCTCGACCGCCTGTACGCGGCGGGACAGCTGGTGGTGACTACCGGCCCGGTCAACGCCTCGACGGATGAGTTCACGATCGAGTTGTCCGGCCCCGGCGGCCACGCCGCGCGGCCGCACGAGAGCGTGGACCCGATCGTGGCAGGGAGCCATCTCGTGACCGCACTCCAGACCCTCGTGTCCCGCACGGTGGACCCCACGCAGGCGGCCGTCGTCTCGGTGGGGCAATTCGATGCGGGCACCGCGCCCAACGTGCTCGCCCGCCGCGCGCGGCTCGAGGGCACACTGCGCGCGCAGCACGCCGAGGTACGGCAACAGCTAGTCGAGGCCCTACAGCGCACGGCCCAGGCGACGGCTGCCGCACACGGGGTGAGCGTCGCCGTGGACGTCCGGCCCGGCACCCCACCCGTCGTGAACGCACCGGGTCCCACCGCGTTGGCGCAGGAGGCCGCAGCGCTTGCCGTCGGTCGGGAGCAGCTGCGACCGCTCGCGACGCACAACATGGGCGGCGAGGACTTCGGGTTCTACCTGGAGCGGGCAGCGGGCTGCTACGTGCGCATTGGCGCGCGACCCTCAGGGGAGAGCTTTCCGGCGCACTCCTCCAAGTTCCAGTTCGATGAGGAGGGCCTGGCGGTGGGGGCAGCGTACTTCTATCATGCGGCCCGAGTAGCCGGGGCATCCCTGGCAGCAGCGACCTAGCCACACACCAGCGGAGGTGCGCACCATGAAGCATCGCGGCACGACCCTCATCGCCGCGGCCTGCACGACCTGGGCCATTGCACCCGGCGCCCCCCTCGCCGCACAGGAGATGCAGGACATCCAGGTCACCGCGACCCACGTCGCCGCCAACGTCTACATGCTCACAGGCCGGGGCGGCAACATCGGCGCCTCGGTAGGCGATGACGGCGTCTTCCTGGTGGACGACCAATACGCCCCGCTCACCGAGAAGATCCGGGCGGCGGTCGCCGGAATTAGTGCCGAGCCCATCCGGTTCGTCATCAACACGCACTGGCACGAGGACCACACCGGCGGGAATGAGCACATGGGCGAGGCGGGCGTGATCATCGTGGCTCACGACAACGTGCGCGAGCGCCTGAGCACGGAACAGTTCGTCACGTTCATCGAGCGGCACTATGATCCCGAGCCCGCCGCGGCGCTGCCCGTGATCACCTTCACCGACGCCGTGACGTTCCACTGGAACGACGACGCGAGCCACGTGTTCCACGTTGCGCGCGCGCACACCGACGGCGACGCCGTGGTGCACTTCCGTCAGGCCAACGTGGTGCATGCCGGCGACGTCTACTGGAACGGGGTGTACCCCTTCATCGACGTCTCCAGCGGCGGCTCGATCGACGGGATGATCGAGGCGGTGGACCGGCTGCTGGAGCTGGTGGACGCCGACACCAAGATCATCCCCGGCCACGGTCCCCTCTCGGGGGTCGAAGAGCTGCGCACCTACCGGTGGATGCTGCTAGCCTCGCGGGAGCGCGTCGCGGCGCTAATGGCCGAGCGCAAGACCCGCGACGAGATCATCGCCGCCCGGCCGATGGCGGAGTTCGACCAGTCATGGGGTGGGTGGTTCATCCAACCCGAGCAGTGGGTCGCGCTGGTGTACGACGGGATGGCGGGGCGGTAGGGGCCAGGCCGAGCCGGAACCTTCCCAGCCCGAGGTCGGTTAGCACAGGCAACCCTACAGCACGGAGGACACCAATGCCCCACGGACACCGGGCCGGCTGGTCACTCCTGGCCCTAGCCGCGCTGGCCCTGCACGCCGGGAGCGCCGCCGCACAGCTCCCCGACCCCGGCATGGAGATCGATGCCGAGCGCACCGCCATCGTCGTCACCGACCCCCAGAACGACTTTCTCAGCCCCGACGGAGTGACTTGGGGCGTGGTCGGCGAGAGCGTGACGGAGAACAACACGGTCGCCAATATCGACCGACTGATGAGCGCCGCCAAGGACGGCGGATACGAGCTGTTCGTGTCCCCCCATTACTACTATCCCACCGACCACGGCTGGAAGTTCCGCGGGGCGCTCGAAGTCCTGATGCACAACATCGGCATGTTCGATCGCACGTCGCCGCTGAGCCTCGAAGGGTTCGAGGGGTCCGGCGCCGACTGGCTCGCGCAGTACAAGCGCTACATCGAGGACGGCAGCACGGTCGTCGCCAGCCCGCACAAGGTCTACGGGCCCGAGACCAACGACCTCGTGCTGCAGCTGCGCAAGCGGGGCATCGACAAGGTGATCCTGGCTGGCATGTCTGCGAACCTGTGCGTCGAGGCGCACATGCGAGAGCTGATGGAGCAGGGATTCGAGGTCGCCGTCGTCACCGACGCCACGGCCGCCGCCAAAGTACCGGATGGCAATGGCTACGCATCGGCAATGACCAACTTTCGGTTCATTGCGAACGCCACGTGGACGACCGAACAGGCGGTGGAAGCACTGTCAAACGGTCACTAACTACACCGCACTCACTGGTCGCCTCTCGCCGCGTTGCCTCCCCACGCGGCGAGAGGCGCCTGCGTACGGGACCTTCCTCAGCTTCCCTCTGGCTTCCGCGCCGTCAGCAGGACCGCCTTGACGCCATAGGCCTCGGCCGCGTCCCGCGTCGATTCGTTGCGGAAGTGGAATCCCCGCACGACCGCCGAGCGCACGCGCTTGAAGCCCGCATCCTCGAGCAGCCCGAACATCTCTCCCTCCGGGAGAGCCCCTCCGATTCAGGCCGCCCAGAGCTTGGGATCGTTGACGATCGCCTGCGATAGCTGTCTCGCGCTCACGATGTCGGTGATCGAGATGCGTCCGCCGGGCCTGAGGATGCGGTAGATCTCCTTGATCACCCGCCGCTTGCGGAACGAGAGGTTGATCACGCCGTTCGAGATCACCACATCTACGCTCGCATCGGGCAACGGGATCTCCTCCATGCGACCCTCGTGGCACTCCATCTGCGTCCCGCTGGTCGCAGCGTGGGCCTGCGCCTTGAGACACATGGAGGGATTGAGATCGACACCGACCACCTTGCCAGCCGGTCCGACCTGCCAGGAAGCGACGATGCTGTCGAGTCCCGCGCCGCTCCCCAGGTCCAGCACCGTTTCCCCCGGCTGTAGCTCACTGCGCTCGTGGGGGTTCCCCACGCCGGCAAAGGACGCCACCGCGCCGGCCGGCGCGCGGTCCAACCACTCGGCCGAGTAGCCGAACATTTCGGCCGCCTCCCGCCCGTGGAAGAAGTGGAACTCGGCCTCCGGGTTGTCGGCGACCTCCTGGTACATGCGCAGGACTTCGCCCTTGAGCACCTCCTCGAGGGAGGCCTGCTCGTCGGCGATGGTGTGGGGAGAATCAGTCACTCAGCCTCCGGCGTGGCGCATCGGTGGCTGATACGCGAATCCCGACGAAAAGGCAAGAGAAAACCCAGGCTATCTTCCACCAGATGAATCGCCAAGCGCTGCACACCACATCGCTGCTCCTCCTGGCCCTCGTCTTCACCATCGGGCTGAGCTTCGCCACGGTGGAGCTGCCCTACATCGTGGACGGCTTCCTACAGGAAGCCGTCACCACGCCTGGCTTCGACTCACACGCCAGCGAGATCAGCGAGCTGAAGACCGAGCTGTTCATCGCCCACTACCGGTTACGCCTCATCGGATACGTCTGCTTCGCCCTGACGGTGGCGCTCATCATCGTCGGTTTCGCGACCCGAAGGACGGGACTCGCCACCGTCGGCGCCCTGGCGTTCATGCTCCCCGTGTTTGCCCAGTTCGCAGGCGTGATGTTCTTCCTCGCCGGCCTCGGGGCGTTGAACCTGCTGTGGCTTCCCGTACTGGACATCTCCTTCGAACTCCAGCGCCTAGGACTGATCATCCGGGCGCCCTACGACGGACTCATGTGGCTGTTCCGGCAAGTGGGCGTGAACGGCTACTGGCCCATCGTCTACACATTCCTCGGCGGCGGGCTGCTGCTCTTCTTTCTGGGCACCTACGCCTGGCTCGCCGCACGCGCCCGGCAGCGACAGGTGGCCAGTCTCTGGGTGTACCGCATCTCTCGGCACCCTCAGTATCTCGGCTGGATTCTGTGGAGTTACGGCGTGTACCTGCTCCTGCTACGGGGCCTCTACCCACGCCGCTCGTGGGGCATCGACGCCAGCCTGCCGTGGCTCGTCTCCACGCTCGTGATCGTTGGCGTGGCCATGATGGAAGAGCTCAAGATGCGGCAACGCCATGGTCAGGAGTACGAGGCCTACCGCCGCCGTGCGCCCTTCCTGTTCCCGCTGCCGGCATTCTTGCGCAATGCGTTCACGCTGCCGAGCAGGATTCTGTTCGGTAAGGCGGAACCGCAGCGCAGGCGAGAGGTGGCTGCGGTGCTCGCGGTGTACGCAGCGGTCCTGATTAGCACATCGGTGCTGTTCTACGGTGGCGGGTGGGAGAGATTCGGCTCGCTGCTCGCTCCCTCGAGGAGGCAAGCGGAGATCGAGACGCTCGCGACACAACTCGAGAACGCACAGAGCGCGCGGACGCAGTTCTTCTTGGTCGAGCGACTGGCCGCGTTCGGCGACCCTGCCGTGGACCAGTTGCTGCCCATGCTCGAGCACGAGCGGGCCGAAGTGCGCGAACTGGCCGCCGAGTATCTCGGGAGGATTCCGTCGGAGCGCGCCGTCGCCCCCCTGCTCGAGATGCTGGAGGATCCGGTGGTCATGGTCCGGGTCAAGGCCGCTCGTTCGCTCGGGGTGCTAGGCGATCGTGAAGCGGCGGAGCCGCTGCTCCGCTTACTGGACGACCCCGACGCGTGGGTACGGACCTCGGCGATGCGCTCGCTGTCCGTGCTGGGAGTGGAGGAGATCGTCGAGCGGGCGGCGCCGCCCCTGGCCGACCCCGAAAGGTGGATCCGGGCCTCGACGCTCGAATCGCTGGGGATCCTCGGATCGGAGACCGCCCTGCCACTGGTCGTGGAGGCGTTGCACGACGAGGAACCGTTCGTGAGGCGGACGGCGGTGGTGGCGGTGCTCAAGATCGGCTCACTGCGGGCGCGCGACGCACTGGAGCAGGCGCTGCTCGACGAGGATTGGGAGGTGCGGCTCTATGCCGCTGAGGCGTTGAAGCAACTCGCGCCCCCGTAAGACGCACCGGTCAACCACCCGCGCCGCACAACTCAGGAGCGCCGAGCGTCGCCCTCCTCACTCGGCTCTGGCGATGCCGCCTCCCACGGCCGGCCCAGCCGACGCAGCACGACGACCCATACCACGACGCCCACCGTTCCACCCAGCACACCACCGACCAGCATCCACACGAGACCGGCTTCGCCCACCTGGCGCAGCCGCGCGACAAAGGCGCCGAGCCATCCACCAAGAAAAGCGGCTGCCCACACCGCGACGGGCGTGAGCAGCCAGCCGGCCGTCTGGAGCAGCCGGTTCGGTGGCTTGTGCGTCACCGCTTGGCCAGCGCGTACGCGACGGGAACGTGGACGATCAGCGCGAGCGTCCAGGCGAGCGCCATCACGGCCGCGTGCGCCGGTGCGATCCGGGTAAGCGCCACTACGGCAAACACGACCACCGCGACACCGAGCGTCTGCCCTGCGGCGGCGAACACGTGCGTACCCTTCTCACTCAGCACGGCGACCACCCAGGCACCCAACCAGGCGAGCAGGGCCGAACCCATCCACCATACCGAGACATACCAGAAGCCGCTTCCGCCACCGATCTGATCCCACGTCCAGTGGTACAGGCCAAGCGGCCGCAGCACTGCCGTGTCGAGTACCGTAAACGTCAGCGCGCCGAGCAGTCCTACCAGCGCTGCCCACGCGATGCCGTCCACGTTCCTGGGTCGCACCAGGAAGGCGGGCAGGTAGCTGAATACCACCCCACCCAGCAGTACGAGCAGCGCCTGCACGACCGTCTCGACGGTGCCGGTCACGCCGCGGGAGATCAACGCGAATGCCGCCACACCCACCGCGGTAATGACGCCCAGCTTGAGGCCCCCGCCCACGATGGTACGCACGTCCGCGCGCTCGGTTGCCGGCTCGACTGCAGTTGTCATGTTATGGAGGTCCTCGTTCTCCCTGGGTGAACGCCGCCAAAGTTAGTCGCGCCCCTCGGGGCTCGCCACCGCTCTTACGACCCGAGTCCCAGCGCGAGCGCCGCGTGCCTCAGCCCAAGTAACGTGAGGTTGGGCTCCACGGCCTCGATCTCCTGGCACAGCGGCGCGATCGTCTCGGCAAGCCCACCGGTTGCAACCACGTACGGGACATCCTCACCGGGCCACTCGGCCTTGATGCGACGCACCAGACCGTCCACCGCGTCGGCCGTCCCGAGCAACACGCCCGACCGGATGCAGTCTTCTGTGCGGCGACCGATCACCCGCTCAGGAGGCACCAGCTCGGTTGCGGGCAGCTTGGCCGCTCGGCGGGTGAGGTTATCGGCAGCCGTGTACACGCCTGGCGCGATCACCCCACCCAGAAACGCGCCGTCCTTGGTGATACAATCGAACGTCGTGGCCGTACCGAAGTCCACGATGACCGTGTCGCGCGCATACATCACCTTCGCGGCCAGGGTGTTCACCACGCGGTCGGCTCCCACGCTCTGCGGCTCGTCCACGTCGAGGGTGACGGGCAGGGGCGAGTCCGGCCCAACCTGTGTGGGGCCGAACCCCAGCGCGAGCTCGATCCCCTCCGCCAACACCTCGGTCACCACCGGCGCCACGGAGGCCTGCACCGCCGCCCGCACTTCGTGGGTGGAGTGTCCCGCATGGGTCAGGAAGGAGGTGAGCATGGCCGCCCACTCGTCAGGGGTGCGCGTGGTGACGGTGGTGACACGCCAGTGCGCGACCAGCCGGTCTCCCACGAACAGGCCAAGGGTGATCTCGGTGTTGCCGACATCGATGGCGAGGAGCATGGAACGGCTACCGGATGCCCCTGAGCAGCCCCCGCCGGCGCCACACGCCGTAGCACAGCACACCGACGGCGATCAGGTGCACCGCGAGGAACTCCCACCCCAACACCAGGGTCGCTCCCTCGGCGGGGAGCGGTGTCGCATGGATCAGCGAGGCATGCCCGGCCATTACGACTGCCGTGTAGACGCTCGCCACCAGCAGGGTCCCGGACAGCACGTACACCGATCCGGCCCCGATCGCACCCAGCGTGACCAGCCACCAAGGTGGGGTCACCCCCGACAACAGGGGCGCGACCGCGAGCCACCAGAGCAGCGCGACCGCCGCCGAGGCGAGCACCAACACGAGTCCGGCGTGGTCCGGGTGGCCGATGAGCAGGCGACGAAACGCTAGCTCGAACGTGACGAGGCCGGCCGCCACACCGATCACCGTGAGGAACACGAGGGAATCCACGGCTGTGGTGCTGCAACCGGCGGCCTCCGGTCCCCCCTGCGTCGACAGCAGGCAGAAGGTCGCGCTCTCGCCCCCGCCAACCATCAGGCCCGCGACGACCACCACCCAGGGAGCCAACCCGGCCAGCGCCGCTACCACATACCACTCGACGAAGCTGCGCTGCTGCACGTAGGCGAGGGCGATACCCCACGCGAGCACGCCCGCGACGACCACCACGAACATCCCCGGGGTCAGGAGACCGGTGAGTTCCGGAGAGGGCGAGGGGCGGGTGGCGACGATCAGCGCGCCGGCCACGAGCGCCACCACGACGAGCATGGCAGTCGAGAACTCCTTGCGCCACGGACCGTTGGGCCAAAGCCCCAATGGCAGATGCATCCCCCGCAGGATGAAGCCCGCCACGATACCGAGACTGAGCGGCGCAATGGCGTCCCCGGTCACGCCGTGCAGCGTCTCGGTGTGGAGCAGCCACCACGCCGCAATCACCAGCAGGATCGCCGCGACGCTCCGCGCCCACAGCGGCAGATCAAGCTGCGGCAACGCTGCCTCCCACGATCCGCTCCACACCCTGCTCGGTTTCCACTAGCAATGCTCCCTCGCGGTCGAGTCCTACTCCAACGGCCACCCAGGCCACCCGGCGCTGGCTCCAACGAGCCTCGCACCGTATGCCACCCAATCTGCGGTCGCTCGCGACCACGTCGTTGGGCCACTTGAGCCCGGCGGCCACCTCAAGGTCGCCCAATGCACGCATCACCGCGAGTCCCACGCGCAACGCCATGAGGCCCCGCTCTACCGCACACTCGGGCCACGCACACCGTCGTACGACGTCACCGCACCAGCGCCCACACGAGGGTCACCGCACCCAGCGTCCAACAGTAGGGCGCGAAGCGGTGAAACGCCCCCCGCTTCAGCAGCGCCACCAGGAACCGGATCGCCACCACGCCCGAGATCAGCGCCGCCGCGAAGCTCAGCGCCAGCGGTCCGCCGCCCACCGACGCCATGTCAGTCGAGAGGTGCGGAATCTGCAGCACCGCCGCGCCGGCGATCGCCGGGATCGCCAGCAGGAACGAGAACTCAGCAGCGCGCACCGGATCGACACCGTGCCACATCCCGGCAGCCACCGTGGCGCCGGAGCGGGAGATCCCCGGCATGATCGCCAAGGCCTGCGCCAGTCCGATTCCGACCGAGCCGCCCGGGGTGGGCTCCTCCCGCCGCGATGCGCTGAGCACGCCGCGCGTGCTCCACAGGATGAACCCCGTCACCAGGAAGTCCGCACCGACGATCAGCAGGGAGTCGAAGACCCGCTCGAACCACCCGGCGAACAGGAGACCGACGACGGCGGCGGGAACCGACCCGATGGCCAGGAGTCCGATGTAGCGCCACGCGGCGCGCTCCCCTTTGACCACGCCCGCCAGCAGCGCACCGAGCCGCGCGCGGTAGACCAGAACCACCGCGAGCACCGTCGCGACGTGTACCGCCACCTCCACCAGCACGCCGGGCGTCGTGAGGCCGACCGCCGCCTCGGCCACGACGAGGTGTCCCGAGCTCGATATGGGAAGGAACTCCGTCAGCCCCTGCACCACCCCCAAGAGCAGCCCCTGCCAATACGTCACTGCTCCAGCACCCGCGCGTAGAGCGCTTCGTAACGGGGCACCACCCGCTCGGCCGAGAAGCTCTGCGCCCGCTCGACTGCCGCGGTCCTCGCCGCCCGCCAGCGCTCCGGCTGGAGCAGCTCGACCGCCGCGTGTACCATCGCATCCAGGTCACCCACGGGCACGAGCCGGCCGCTCACTCCGTCCTGCACGACCTCGGGGAGCCCACCTACGTCGCTGGCCACGACGGGGACCCCGCACGCCATGGCCTCGAGCGCACTCAACCCGAACGACTCCGACGAGCTGGGCAACAAGAAGAGGTCGGCAGCCCGCAGCAAGTCAGCCACCGCATCCACCTTCCCCAGGAACTGCACGTTCTCGCCCAACCCGAGCCGCTCCACCTCGGCCTCCGTCGCCGGCCGCTCGGGACCGTCCCCCACCAGCACCAGCGCAGCGTCGACGTGCTCGCGTACCTTCGCCAGCGTCCGGATCAAGTTAGGCACCCGCTTCACCTCCCTGAAATTGGAGATGTGCATGAGCACCTTCGTGTCGCCGGGAACCAAGGCCGAGCGGCAGCTGGGGTCGTCCGACGGGCAGTATTCCTCCAAGCTCACGAAATTCGGGATCACGTCGATGCCACAGCTCGTGCAGCCGAACGCGGCGTACGTCTCGTCCTTGAGATACTGCGACACCGCGGTCACGGCGTCGGAGCGCTCGATGGAGAACTTGGTGACGGTGAAGAAGGACTTCTCCCGCCCCACCAGGGTGATGTCGGTGCCATGCAGCGTGGTGACGACCTTCAGGTCGTGCTGGTCGCGGATCATCTCCTTGGCAAGGAAGGCTGCCGTCGCGTGCGGCACCGCATAGTGCACGTGGAGGATGTCGAGCCGCTCTCGTAGTGCCA
>JBDGYO010000323.1:0-3437 GCA_039584015.1 Gemmatimonadota bacterium
AGTCGGGTAGCCGAGGGCGGTTACCCGCCCCCGGCCCCCACAGATCCGGACGTGCGCGACTCGCGCATCCGGCTCCTCGTGACACGGCTTCGCTACGTGACGCGCAGGGGGTGGGCTAGGCGCGCCGGGGGCAAAGGATACCTCTGCTCCAGGAGCGCGAAGCGGTCCCATGCGATGAACGCCGTCTGGGAGCGGCGTGAAAGCCACGCTCGCCAGACACGTTTGACGCGGTAGCGGAAGTCATCCAGGGCCTTCGAGTTCCCGGTTATCCCGTAGTACCCGAAGTGCCCCGTCAGTTTCCGGCACAGCGCCCGCCACTGCTCTCTGACCTTGAGATGCCGATACGTCCGACACCACCGGGCTACGGCCCTGAGCGCGCGACTGAACCGGTCGGCCGCCGTCTTGCGCTTGACCGCCCATCCGCCTCTACGGGTTCTACCCCAGTAGTGGGTGAAGCCCAGAAGGTCGAACGTGCCGGGTCGGGGACCACGAGGGCCACCCTTCCGGTCGTTCGGTCTCGGCCGGTTGAATTTCACCAGCCGGGTCTTCTCTGGATGGAGCGTGAGCCCGTACTTCTCGAATCGCTTCGGAAGCACGGCGAGCACGCGACGCGCGTCGTCTTCCCGCGCAAAGACCATGAGCATGTCGTCGGCGTACCGTATCAAACGCGCGCGACCTTTCAGCCGCGGCTTCACGGTATGCTCGAACCACACGTCCACGACCTCGTGAAGATAGACGTTCGCGAGGAGAGGGGAAACGACCCCTCCCTGCGGCGTGCCGGTTTCAGGATACGAAACGTTCCCCGATTCCAGCACTCCCGCGTTCAGCCACTTGCCGATCAGACGGAGCAGCACTCCGTCACGCACCCGCCGACGGAGAAATGTCCTGAGATGCGCATGGTCCATCGAGTCGAAGAACTTTCGAACGTCGACCTCGATGACCCACCCGCCCGACACGTCCATGAGCTCGTGCCAGAGCACGTCCAACGCCTGGTGCGCCGAACGCCCGGGACGAAAGCCATACGAACAGCTGAGAAAATCCTGTTCGTACACGGCCTCAAGCACCATAACAACGGCGCGCTGAAGCACCTTGTCCTCGAACGTCGGAATCCCGATGGGCCGGGTCTCTCGACCTCGCCCCTTGGGGATGTGCACCCTGCGCACGTTCGGGGCGCGGTAGCGACCGGACTTCGCGCGGTCGATGAGCGACAGGAGATTCTCTTCCAGGTTCGCCGCATACTCCCGCGCGGTCTGGCCGTCCACTCCGACCGCTCCGTCCTTGCGCGTGCGCCGATACGCCTCCAGCATCCAGTCCATGTCGATGTAATGGGCAAGGGTGTTTAGCGCCACCCCCGGCATCTCGCACGCCAGCTTCGCTATCCGCCGCACTTTCGTTGAGACGATTGCGGAGTTCGGTGTCTCCATCATCTTTCCCTTCAACGGTTCCGCGTCCCGGCGCCCCCTTCCCTCCACGGGGTCCCCTCGGGGAGAGTTCCCCCGCTTCACGGGTACCACGAGGCGCTCCGACTCCCGGCCGCCCTTCCCGCCGCACTTCGTTTCCTTCGTTTGGCGGTACCACACTCCCTGCGCCTTTGTTCGCTCCCATGCACGCAGGCGCGGCGCACGTGGGCCTGGGGTTGTTGTCCGCCGGTTCCCCACCGGCGCTTCGGGATGGAGACGACCGGGTCTCCCAGGTTCCTGGGGAGCCCGCGTGCACGTGCCCTGCTCTATGACCCCGGCGGGACCGGACGCGCCAGGCCATTACCGCGCGCCGGTGCTGCCTTCCGCCTAACCCAAGGCGTCGGCTCCCGCGACCATATTGATTTCGGGGCTCAATCACACGGCCCGCGTACTCGCTGTCTACGCTTCGCAGGATGGGTCGCCCCATCACCACGCAAGACTCGCTTCCGGCTGGCGGCCAACCTTTGCCGGGCGGGATTGGCTACCCGCTGAGCTCCTCAGAAGGTTTCAGCTCATGCATTCACACGGCATCCCCCTTCCCCAGGCTTTCCCTGGCGCACGGGTCATTCAGTTGTCCCATAATGGAATACATCAACCTCTCACCACGGAGGCACAGAGGCACAGAGAACGGCGGAGTGCCGCTGACGGATTCCTAACGGCCGAGCATCCACGGTCGTTGTCGTGCCGCGCTCGGTGACCTCCATCGTACGTCATGCGCCCCGTTCGCCTCACACGAACCGGCCCGTTGCCACGAAGTTCAGGCGGCCCTGACGTAGACGTTCGCCTCGGCCATGTGGCGGGCCACTCCCGCCCTCCCTCACACCTGAGGACACCGAGAGAGCAAGTTCGTGAAACGGCTTTCGCTCGGTGGCCGTTCTCCGTGCCTCAGTGTCTCCGTGGTGGATGTATGCCGTAGCCGTAGAACTGAATCGCCGCCGGGCGAACGTCGCCCGAGCCCGGCCGCCACGGGTCACCTCAGCGGGTCGAGCCCCGTTCCGGCGACTTGCCCGGCGTTCCGCGCCCGGGCTTGCGCCGATGGAACCACCTGTAGTAGTGGGCCGTATGGCCGGATTCCTTCTGTGCCTTCAGGTAGTTATAGAGACCGGGGAGTCGGTAGTCCTCGATGGATCGAGGGGCGGGAGTCACGAAATAGTAGAATCCCGCGGGCAGCTCGCCGACGCGCGATGCGATCTCGATCAGGACCTGCCTGTGCTGCTTCAGGGCCTCGTACTCGATCATTTCATTGGCGAGGCCGAACTGTTCGGGGGTCGTGATCAGCCCCCGGTCAACCGCCAGGTCGACCTGCTGGTGGTCGGGGAAACGGGAGGCATTGGCCATCTCGAAGATGAGCGTGGTGAGGCGATCCGGACCCGAAAGCTCCGCGTTCAGCTGGATTTCCAGGTACCCGTCCACCCGGGCCACCATCCCCCTGCGGATATCGTCCCTGGTCGCGAAACGATAGCCGCGGTAGTTCCTGTCGGACTCGATGCCCCGGGCCAGCGCCGCGTAGGTGACGCTCGTTTCCTTGAGCCAAGAATCGGCCTCGGTATCCGTCTTGAAGGAAGGCAGGTCGATGAGGATCGAACCGACCCGACGCCCATGGTGAGCTTCGATGTCGGACGGGGACGTGGCGCAGCCCAGCGGGCAGACGAGGTACAGAAGCGTCGCGATGATGGACTGGGCGATCCGTCCGTTGGTCGATCTCGAACTCATACCTGGCCCACGGGCTCACCGTCCGCGGCGCTCTGCCCCCGCAACCTGACGTCCCCGGCATGAGCGCCGGTACCTTCGACAAGCTCAGTGTCGACGTCCCGAGCAAGTCGAAGGGCGCCGGGGGGCATCCGCTGCGGCTCGCCGACCCGCGGAGGATACGCCGCACGGAGCTGCCGGTCAACACTCGCGGAGCCCGGCAGGTGAACGCGGAGCCGAGCATAGGACCGAGACGCGCCACGAGATACGTTGGTTCCGAACTCATAT
>JBDGYO010000324.1:0-3436 GCA_039584015.1 Gemmatimonadota bacterium
CACCCCCAGGTTCACGGCGCTCACGGCGTCCAGCTTTCCGAGGTGAGCGGTCACCGGCAGGTTGAGCGTTTGCGCCTCGTCCATCAGCGGCCGCAACAGGCGCCGCGTGATCTTGGTGTAGATCTTTGCCTGAGAGGCATCGACCAGCAGGAGTTGGTCGACCGCACGCCGTGCCTCGGTGGGCGTCCGCACCTCGGTGGCGTCGTCCCACTGGGCCGGCGCGCCGTCGATCAACGCACCGGAGATGTACATCCGTGGTGCGGGAGTGGCGCCAAGCGAGGTCTCGTCGCGCAGCGCCACCACAGCGTTCTGCTCGCCCCCGACGTCGCGGATGCTGGTGACGCCGTAGGCGAGGAACCGGCTGAACGTCCACGGCTCCGCATGCACGTGGGCGTCGATCAGGCCGGGGACGATCCACTTCCCGTCCACCCGGATCTCCCTTGCGCCCCGAGGCACCGAGACGACGTCAGGTGGTCCGATCTCCTCGATGTAGCCCTCCGAGACGATGATCACTGCGTCCAGAATGAGCGGTGTGCCGGTGCCGTCGAACAGCGCTGCGCCGACGTACGCGACCTTGCCAGCGCCAGGGCTGCAAGCGGCGATCACCGCCGTGAGCGCTAGGGCCAGGTTCCGAACGACGTTAGTCCGTCGACGTGTGGTCATGGATGATCTTCCACTCGCTGCCGCTTCGCTTCAGAATCAGCGTGAACGGCCCGCTGGCCGTCACCGAGTCGCCACGGAACAACACGAACCGGGCAGTGGCCAGCGCGTGGTCGCTCCCGAGGGAGCGGGCCGCCACGGTCTCGAACCGGAGGGAGTCCCGCTGGACGTCCGGGTCGAAGCTCGGAGCATAGTTGTCTCGGATCCAGTCGAAGCCGTACTGTACCTGACCACGCGAGACGAACGTGGTCGTGCTATCATCAACGTAATCTCCCACGAAGGCATCCAGATCTCCGCGGTTCCACGCATCCGCCGACGCGTCGAGCATCGCGCGGACGCCGCCCGTCGGGTCGGACGGCGGCGCGCCGGTCACAGTGCAGCCCGCCAGCACGAGTGCGAGTACCGCAAGGCTCCTAAGCGCCATATAATTGGGCTCTTCTGTGAGAGTGAGTCGAACGTAGTCGCCGTGTGACGGAGCGCAAGTGCAACACGACGCCTCTTCAAACCCCACCGCGTGAGCTATCTCGACATCGCCGATTACGGCGTGATCGGGGACCTGCGCACGGTCGCCCTGGTTGGTGTGAACGGGTCTATCGACTGGTGTTGCTTTCCCCGGTTCGATGGGCCTAGCCTGTTCGGTGCTATTCTCGATGCCGAGCGCGGTGGCCGCTATCGGGTGGGGATTGCGGGTGCTCCGCGGGGCCGGCAGCGCTACGTCGCCCATACGGCCGTCCTGCAAACTGAGTACGATGCCCCGGCCGGCCCTGCCGTGGTGACCGACTTCATGCCCGTCGCGTCGTCCGGCCCCACCTTGCTCACTCCACCGGAGATCCACCGCCACGTGGTCTGCACGGCGGGTAGCGTGGAGGTGGAGGTGGAGCTTCAGCCGGGGTTCGACTACGGCACGTCCAGCACCCTGCTGCACGAGCGGCGGCACGGCGTGCTCGCCAGCGACGGGATTGACGAAGCGGTCGCCCTCGCCACGTCGCGGCCGCTCGACTGGATGGTGCGGGACGGGATGGCGCGGGCGCGCGTGACCCTCACCGACGGTGAGGCACTTGCACTCGCGTTGCGCTACGACGACGACGACGTGCGGCCGATCGAGCACTACCTCTCCGAGGAGGCGCTGGCCAACACGGCGGCGTTCTGGCGTGGCTGGGCATCGCGCATTCAATACCACGGCCGTTGGGCAGATGCGGTTGAGCGCTCCGCGATCACGCTCAAGCTGCTGTGCTACGCCCGCACCGGGGCCATCGTAGCCGCGCCCACCACCTCACTCCCTGAAGTCCTGAGGGGCGAGCGCAACTGGGACTACCGCTACACCTGGCTGCGGGACAGCTGTTTCACCCTGTACTCGTTCTATGTACTGGGGCATTACGAAGAGGGTGACCACTTCATGCAGTTCGTGAAGAGGGTGTGTCGCATGAAGGGCCAGCCGCACCTGCAGATCATGTACGGCATCGACGGGCGGCGAGAGCTGCCCGAGCTCGAACTGGATCATCTGGAGGGGTACTGCGGCTCAGGTCCGGTGCGCATCGGGAATGCCGCTGCCGGCCAACTGCAGCTCGATGTGTATGGTGAGGTACTGGAGACTGCCAGCGTCTGGTCGGATTTCTACGAGGTGACCGAGGGCACCTGGCACGCCCTCCGGGAGCTGGTGGATTGGGTCGCCGACAACTGGCGTCTGGAAGACTCGGGCATGTGGGAGGCGCGGCATGAGCTGCGCCACTACGTGTTCAGCAAGGTGATGTGCTGGGTGGCCCTGGACCGCGGTGTGAAGCTGGCCGAGAAGCACGGGTTGCAGGGCGACGTGGGCCGCTGGAGGCGCGAGGCGGAGGCCTGCCGGGGGGAGATCCTCGCAAGGGGGTACGACGAGGAACGCGGTGCGTTCGTGAGCGCCTACGGGTCAAGGGATCTGGACGCGTCGGCGCTCGTCATCCCGATGGTGGGGTTTCTGCACCGCAGCGATCCGCGGGTACAGGGCACGGTTCGCGCGGTGGCCCGCGAGCTCACGGCGCCCGACGAGATTCTCACATACCGATACCGTTCCCCGGACGGCCTGGCCGGCGACGAGGGTGCCTTCTCGATCTGCAGCTTCTGGCTGGCACAGGCGCTGGCCACGGTTGGGGATTACGAGGCCGGCGTGAGCCAGTTCGAGGAAATGCTCAGCCGCGCCAATCACGTGGGGCTGTACTCCGAGGAGATTGACCCGGCGACCGGGAAGTTCCTGGGGAACTTCCCTCAGGGGTTGACCCATATCGCCCTGATCAACTGCGCCCACGTGCTGGCGCGGCTGGATCCCGCGCAAGCAGACCGGTAAGCGATCTAGCGCTTCTTCTTCCGGCCGGCCTTCTTCTTCGCCCGCTTCTTCTTGGTGGCGCGCTTCTTCGTTGCCCGCTTCTTCGCCTTCTTCTTGGGCCGCTTCTTGGTGGCGCGTTTCTTCTTCTTCACTGCCTTCTTCTTGGCCTTCTTCTTCACCACCTTCTTCTTCTTCTTGGCCTTCTTCTTGGCGGGCTTCTTCTTCGCCGCCTTCTTCTTGGCCGGCTTCTTGGGAGCTGGCTTCTTCGCGGCAGGCTTGGGGGCTTCCTCTGCGGCTGGGGCAGTCGGCTCCGGCCGGGACCAGATGAGCTCGTCCTGCTTTGGTTCCGAGGGCGGCCGGACCGGCGGTACCAGCGGCATCGGGTCCCACATGCCCGGGCCGCCGCCGCCGAACCCGCTGCCGGAGTTCTCGATGGTGGTCATGAGGCGCTCCCTCCACTGAGATCGCGTATGAAGG
>JBDGYO010000325.1:0-3433 GCA_039584015.1 Gemmatimonadota bacterium
CGGCGCTCCCGGGCCTGGTGAGCATCGCCCTCGTGGTGGGGGGGATCGTGATCATGAACATCATGTTGATGGCGGTGGCCGAGCGTACGCGCGAGATCGGCATTCGCAAGTCGTTGGGGGCGCGGCGCCGTGACATCATGCGCCAGTTCCTCGTCGAGTCCGCCACGCTGGCCACGGTGGGCGCGGCGATGGGAATCGCGTTCGGCCTCGGCATGGCCGCGCTGGTACAGGCAACCACATTTCTGCCCGCGCGTGTGGCACCGTGGTCCATCGTCGTCGCCGTCCTGCTCGGCGCCGGCGTCGGCATTGGTGCGGGACTCTACCCCGCCAGCCGCGCCGCGCGCCTCGACCCCGTAGAGGCCATCCGGCACGAGTGACTCATGACGCAACTGTTTGAGGGCGTAGGCATCGCGCTGACGTCGCTCCGGGCCAGCAAGGTCCGCGCGGCCCTGACCATCCTCGGGGTCGCCATCGGCGTCATGGTGGTCGTCGTGATCGGATCGATGATCACCGGCATCAACCGCGGCGTGGAAGACATCTTCAACCAGCTCGGGCCGCGCACCTTCTTCGTGTTCCGCTACTTCTCGGGCGGGATCAACGTCTCGGACGGCTCCGACGAGATGAGCCCGTGGCGCCGCATGCCGCCGCTCACCATGGAGGAGGCGCGGCGCATTCGCGACCTGCCCTCCATCAACCACGTCGTCACGGAGGACGGCTCGAGTGGTGCGGTCGAGTACGGCAGCGTCAAGCTGGAGGACGTACCCATTCGGGGGCGCAGCCCCGAGTGGACGTTGATGTCCGGCGGCGACGTGCTGCCCGGCCGGTCGTTCACACTGTTGGAGAGCGAGGCGAGCGCGCGGGTCGTCGTGATCAACGAGAAGCTGGCAAACGAGCTGTTCGGCCACCTCGACCCGATCGGCAAGCGGATCAGGGTGCACGGCGTGCCGTACGAAGTGATCGGCGTGCACATCCCGCCGCCCGATATCTTCGGCGAGTCGAACCGCCCCGAGGCGCTCCTGCCGCACAAGACGTTCCAGAAGTACGTCCCCTACTGGCGCGGCTGGATGAACTTCCTGGTACAGCCGAGCGAGCAGGTCACCGTACAGACCGCGATCGACGACGTGACCGGCGTGCTGCGCTCCATGCGGAGCCTCAGACCCGCCGAGGACAACAACTTCGCCGTCGTCACGCAGGACCGGCTGCTCGACAGCTGGAACCAGGTCACGGGCATGTTCTTCCTGGTCATGCTCGTCCTGTCGAGCGTGGGCCTCATGGTGGGCGGCGTCGGGGTCGTGGCCATCATGATGATCTCGGTGACCGAGCGCACGCGCGAGATCGGCGTCCGCAAGGCGCTGGGTGCCAAGCGGCGCGAGATCCTGTGGCAGTTCCTGGTGGAAGCCGCGACCCTCACCCTGGTCGGAGGCGCCATCGGGATGGTGCTGGGCGCCATCGCCACCGAGATCGTCAAGGCGGTCACGTCCATGCCGGCAACGATCCCCATGTTCTCGGTGGTGGCCGCCCTCGCGATGTCGGTGCTCACCGGCGTCGTGTTCGGGATGTACCCGGCAGCCAAGGCGGCGCGGCTGGATCCGGTGGAGGCTCTCAGGTACGAGTAACCCGCGCTGGCGGAACCTCTAGCCTCCTCACCCCGTAACACAAGCGGGTTATTTAGGTTTCTGTCATGCCGATCTTCGAGGGTCTCCGCCTAGCCTTCCGTGAGATCGCCGCCCATAAGCTGCGGTCGTTCTTCACCCTGCTCGGCATCATCGTGTCGGTGGCGTTCCTGGTCGCAGTAGTGGCGATCATCCAGGGAATGAACGCGTACGTGCGGGAGAACCTGGCGGGCGCCATCGTGGGCCGGAACGCATTCCAGATCCGCCGGATCCCCATCTCCGTCGGTCTGTTCGACGACGAGGAGTGGCGTGAGCTGCAGCGACGCCCCGTCATCCGGCCGGAGGAGTTCGAGTACGTGCAGCGGGCGATTCCCGACGCCGAGGCCGTAGCGCTCCAGTCTGGCTGGCCCACCCCGCAGGCCGACGTGACCTGGCGCAACCAGACGGTGGGTGATGTCCTCGTGTTCGGCGTCACCCCGCACTACCAGGTCGTGCAGGACTACGAGATGGCGGCCGGCGAGGGCCTAGGCGACGTCGACGTGCAGGAGCGCCGCCGGGTCGCGGTGCTGGGGTATGACGTCGCCGAGCGGCTGTTTGACGACTTCGACGCCGCCATCGGACGCAAGATCCGTGTGCGGGGCACCCAGGTCGTCGTCAAGGGCATTGTCGAGAAGAAAGGCACCGTGCTGGGGCAGTCGTGGGACGGATTCGTGATGCTCCCCATCACGCTGTTCGAGTCGATGTACGGGCGGCGCCAGACCACCACCATCTCGGTGAAGATGACGCGCGCCGATGAGGTGGCTGACGCGATGCTGCGTGCCGAAGAAGCGATGCGGATTGCGCGACGCCTGCGCCCCGGCGAGGCCAACGACTTCACCGTGGACACCGCCGAGGGACTGATCACGTTCTGGCAGAACCTCACCCGCGTCATCTTCGCGGTGGTGCCGGCGGTCGTGGCGATCGGTGTCGTCGTGGGTGGCATCGTCATCATGAACATCATGCTGATGAGCGTGTCGGAGCGGACGTTCGAGATCGGCATCCGCAAATCCGTCGGCGCGAAACGCGGTGACATCCAGCGCCAGTTCCTGGCGGAGTCGGTGGTCCTGGCGACCATCGGCGGCCTGCTCGGCATCTTCACGGGGTGGACGCTGGCGCAGCTGGTCGCCGTCGTCTCCCCCCTGCCGGCCCGCGTCACGATGTGGTCGATCTCGCTGGCCCTCGGCCTGGGCGCGGGCGTGGGAGTGGTGTTCGGCGTGTATCCGGCCCGCCGCGCCGCGCGGCTCGATCCGATCATCGCGATGCGCAATGAGTAACGACCCGTGAAGATCCGGCTCTCGAACTTCGCTGAAGGGGCGGGGATGGCACTGGACGCCATCCGGTCGCAGAAGCTCCGCTCGGGGCTCACGATCCTGGGCATCGTGATCGGGGTGGCCACCGTCATGTCCATGGCGTCGATCGTGCACGGGATCCGCGAGCAAATCGTGACCACGCTGGAGATCGTGGGCCCCACCACGTTCCGCATCCTGCGGTTCTTCTCGTCCACCCCGCTCAACCCCGACCAGTTGCCGCGCGAGGTGCGGATTCGCCCCGTGCTGACCACGGAGGAGGCGGAGGCAATCGCCGACCTGCCGGAGATTCACTACTCCGCCATCTGGATGGGGGTGTTCGAGAACTTGGAGCACGAAGGCGTGCGCACGCAGCAAACGGTGGTGTACGGGGCAGACGATCGTTTCATGGAGATCCTCGGCGGTGCCATCGTCTCCGGCCGGACCTTCGTCTCCACCGAGGTGCGGACGGGCTCCCCGGTCGTGATCCTGGAG
>JBDGYO010000036.1:0-13367 GCA_039584015.1 Gemmatimonadota bacterium
CGCCCACTGTACCAGGCGTTGCGGTGCGGCGATCGGGATCACGTCCAGCATGGCAAGCGCGAAGAGCAGCAGCAGGTTCCCGATGGCGAGCCTGGCCCAGGGGCTGGACGAGACCGTCCCGAACAGCGACCCCGTGAGCCCGGCGAGCAGTCCCAGAAAGGCGTAGAACAGGGCGAGGCCGGAGACGTAGGTGAGCGTCAGCATCACGGTGCGGCGCCGCGAGCCTCCCGTGCGCGCCGTGCCGGCGAGGACCCCGGCCGTGATGGGGATCATCGGATAGATGCACGGGGTGAGGCTGGTTAACACGCCGGCGCCGAACAGCGTCGCCAACGCCACGAGGGGCTGGTGCTGCAGCGCGTCGGTCAGGCCGGCTTGCACAGCGGTCAGCAGTGCCATGGCGCTAATCATATATTCTTGGCGTCTGTCGTGCCGCCCTTCCACCGGGAGCGCCCCTGCCAACGTCGCGACATCGCACCGCCAGTATCCTCACGCTGATCGCCCTCGGTGTCTGCGCGATGACGCAGCCAGCCCGCGCGCAGACGAGCACCGGGTCCGACTGGGCTCGTGTAGGCGGCGCCGCGCTCGGGGCGTACTCGGGTTCCGTCCTCGGCATGCTCGGTGGGCTCGTACCCTGCAATCAGACCCTCGCGGGGCACCGCTGCGTGCGGGTGACGGCGGTCGGTGGTGGTGCGGTGGGCCTGGTCGGCGGCTTCTACCTGGGTGACGCCGACGCGGACCGTGTGGGTGACGCGGCGCTGGCGGCGGGGATAGGGTTCGCGGCCGGAACACTGGTGGGGTTGGTGGCGATGTCGCCCGCCGAGGGGTTTGGCTGGTCCGACGTGGCGGCGCTGGGCCTCATGGGAGGAGCGGTCGGCGCGTCGGGTCCTGGCTCGGCCATCGGGTTCGGGGCTGGCGCGCTCACCGGCTTCGTGCTGTGGCAGGCGGTGCCGAGCTTCGAGTTCGCGGACGCCGTGGGGTTGAGCCTCATAGGGCTCGCGGCCGGCGGGCTCACCGGCTGGGTCGTGCGCGCCGCCGATGCGCAGGGCGGTGCCGACGCCGCAGCGCAGCAGGCGGTCCCATTGGTGCTCTCCGTGCGGTTCTAGTGCGTCTCGCGGTGGCGCAGTAGGGAAACACGCGGTATTAGAGATGGAGTGGCACGCGGGATCATTCCAGGAGGAACCATGGGAGGACTGCGGATCGTCGGGCTTGCCCTGCTGCTGAGCGGGACGGCAGCGACCCCGGCACTGGGACAGTACTGGTTCGGCCTCACTGGCGGTGCCACCTATTCGACGCTCAGTGGCGACTGGCTGACCAACTCCCAGTACGAGTGGGGGTTCCTGGCCGGTGGGTTCCTGGCCTGGCCGTTCTCCCCGCACGGCGAGGTGCGGCTCGAGGCCAACTTCGTGCAGAAGGGCGGCTCGGGCGTGACGGCGGTCGCCGCGCAGGCGGTGGACATGACCATTCAGTACCTGGAGTTTCCGCTGATCTTCGCCGGGACGGTTCCGCTCGGCCCGAAGCTCCACGCTCAGGGGTACGCCGGTATCGCGTTGGGGATACGACTCAGCTGCGACGCGATCGTGGACTCGGCGCCGAAGACGTCGTGTTTCACCTCCGACATCGCCTTCGAGCCCAGCAGCTCGGAGTGGAGCATCCCGTTCGGCGCGGCGATCGGCGTCGACGTCGGGCCCAGCCGCGCGTGGCTCGATGCCCGCTACTCCCTCGGGCTCTCCAATGTCTCCAAGACGGATGTGCGCAACTCGAAGCACCGTACCTGGGAGTTCATGTTGCGCTGGGCCTTCGTCCTCTGACGCACACTTGATCGAGAGCTGGCCGGCGCCGTCTCGAGGACGCGCGCGGCCCCCACACCCGGCAACAATGGTGATCCCATGCCCCGACATGCTCCCACATTACTGAGCCCGATTCTCCTCGCGGCGCTGACCGTCTTCGCCTCACCTGCGCTCGGCCAGGATGCCCACTACTGGACCAACCAGTACGGCACGCGGGGCAACCTGTTGGGTGGCGCTGTGGTGGGCAGCGTGGTGGACATCAGTGCCGTGTACTACAACCCGGGCGCGGTGGCGCTCATCCAAGAGCCGGACCTGGTGGCCACGTCCAAGGTGTTCGAGGCCAGCGACGTGAGCATTCGGGGGTCGGGTGATCTCGACCTCCAGCTCAGCGATCTCAACCTAGGGGTAGCGCCGGGGTACTTCGCCGGGTTGATGCCCTTCAAGTTCTTGGGCAATCACGTGCTGGGTTACTCGTTTCTCACGCGGTACAAGTTCGACGCCAATCTGCGCGCCGCCGGTAGCGGCACGACCGACGTGATCGGCGACCCCACACCTGAGGACTTCTTCGTGGAGCTGCAGTCCACGACCAAGCTCAACGAGTCGTGGGTGGGGCTCACCTGGTCGGCCCCGCTGGGACCCCGCCTTGGCTTCGGGGTCACCGGGTTCGCCACCATTCGGAGCCAGAAAGGGCGCAGCACCCTCAACGGCCAGGCCTTCGAGCCCGCCTCGACGTCGGGGGCGATCTCGCTGCTCGACGAGGGCTTCACGTACTATCACTACGGCCTGCTCGCGAAGCTGGGCGTCACCTACGACTGGATGGGGGTGAGCTTCGGGCTCACCGCGACCACCCCGCGGCTCGGGGTTCTCGGGAAGGGCGAGACAGTCCTGAACACCGTGGTCGCCGGTCAGGATCTCGACGGCGACAGCACCAACGACCTGTTCTGGATCGGGAATGTGCAGGACGATCTGTCCGTCACCTACAAGTCGCCCTGGTCGGTGGCCGGGGGCGCGTCGTACAGCTTCGGCAAGACGAGCATCCACGGCACGGTGGAGTGGTTCGACGAGGTTCCCGCGTACGACGTGCTGGCGTCGGAGCCCTTCGTGGGCCAGAGCACCGGGGACACGCTGCGTCTGGAGGTGACCCAGGAGCTAGAGTCCGTGGTCAACTTCGGGTTTGGAGTGGAGCGGGCGTTCACGCCCACGTTCTCCCTGTCCGCGAGCTTCCGCAGTGACAACTCCGCGATCAAGGGAGACGCCGGCCGGACCGACGTCTCGGCAGCCAGCTGGAACATCTACTTCGTGACGGTGGGTTCGAACTTTACGCTCGGAGGCGGTGCACTGACGCTGGGCCTGGCGTACGGGTTCGGCAACGAGTCCACCGACGAGTTCTTCGAGAATGTGGGGGACGAGATCCTGGGGCGGCTGCCCGACGACGCGCAGCTGGAGTACCGCACGATGCGGCTGATCCTCGCGTTCGCGTTCTAGTCTCGTGGTGCGCCTCCCCCGCCTCGGGCTCGCTGCCGTCGCGGCCGTCACGCTGCCCATCGGGCCACTCCGGTTCGCCGCGGAGGCGCAGTATTACCTGGCGGGAGATCCGGGCTTCTACGAGGGGTTCAAGAGCAACTCCCTCGTGCTCAGTGCGCGGGTCATCCTGGCCATTCCGGTTAAGATCTATCCAATCGCGATGTAGATGAGGAACGCACTCATGCAGAGATCACGCGTGATGGCGGGCGCGCTGCTGGCGGTTGCGCTCCCGGCCGTTCTAATGATTGGCCGGCAGAGGTCGGCCGAAGACGTCGAAGGGTGGCCACGGGAGCTCTCCGGAGGGGGATACACCGTGGTCGTGTACCAACCCCAGGTCGAGACGTTCGAGGGAAACGAGGTCACCGCCCGGGCCGCGGTGTCGGTGGAGGGGAACGAGATCGAGGAGCCCGTCTTCGGCGTCGTGTGGATGAGCGCGGTGGTGGAGACTGACCGGGACGAGCGTTATGTGAACGTCCTCGGGGTCCGGATCCCCCGCGTGCACTTTCCCGGCGCCGACGCGACCAGCGAGCAACAGCTGGCGGATTTCCTCGAGCTGGAGATTCCCAAGTGGGACCTCGGCATGTCGCTGGACCGACTGCTCACGGCCCTCAACATCGAGGAGCAGCGCCAGCGCGCGTCGGAAGGGTTCGGTACGGATCCGCCCGTCATCCTGGTGCGCAACGAGCCGGCCGTGCTGATCACCATCGACGGTGAGCCGCGGCTCGAGGCGGTGGAGGACACGGACCTGGAGCGCGTGATCAACACACCGTTCACCATCCTCTTCGCTCCCGACGCGGCGACGTACTACCTCTACGCCGACACCAATGCCTGGTACACGGCACCGGCCATCGGGGGACCGTGGGAAGTGACCAGTAACGTTCCCGCCGCGGTTGACGCGCTGGCCCCGCCACCGCCGGAACCCGAGGAGCCGACCGAGGAAGAAGAAGCGGCCGAGGAAGAGGAGATCGAGGTCGGCCCGCCGCCCGCGATCGTCGTCGCCACCGAGCCCACCGAGCTGATCGTGACGGAGGGGCCACCGGAGTACACCCCGCTTGCCGGGGGGGAGTTGCTGTACGTCTCCAACTCCTCGAGTGACGCGGTGCTCGAGGTCGCGACGGGTCGGTTCTTCCTCGTGCTGTCTGGACGGTGGTACGCGAGCGAGGCGTTGGAGGGACCGTGGAGCTACCTGCCGTCCGACTCGCTGCCCGCGAGCTTCGCGCAGATTCCGGTGGAGTCGGATCTGGCGCACCTCAGGGTGTACGTGGCCGGCACCGATGAGGCCGAAGAGGCCGTGATGGACAATCAGATCCCGCAGACGGCCGCCGTGGAACGCGATGCCACCACCGAAGTGGAGTATGACGGGGAGCCGCGGTTCGAGCCCGTCGAAGAGACCGAAGTGGAGTACGCCGTCAACACCGCCTCGCAGGTGCTCAAGGTCGGTGACGAGTACTACGTGTGTGACGAAGCGGTGTGGTTCGTCTCGAGTAGCCCAACTGGGCCCTGGGTGGTGGCGGAGACGATCCCGCAGGAGATCTACACGATCCCCTCAACCAATCCCAATTACAACGTCACGTACGTCCACGTATACGACTCGACACCCGACGTGGTCTACGTGGGGTACTACCCGGGGTACACCTACAGCTACGTCTACGGCCCCACCATCGTGTACGGCACGGGCTGGTGGTACCGGCCGTGGTACGGTCGCTACTACTACCCACGCCCGGTCACCTGGGGCTTCCACGTGCACTGGAATCCCTGGTGGGGATGGAGCTTCGGCTTCAGCTACGGGGCGGGACCGTTCCGGTTCCACGTCGGGTTCGGTGGCTGGTACCGCGGTGGCTGGTGGGGCCCCATGGGCTACCGCGGCTATCGCCACGGGTATCACCGTGGTTGGCGCCGCGGCTACCGCGCGGGCTACTACGCCGGGCGGCGCGACGCGCACCGGCGTAGCAACATGTATCGCTCGCAGGCGAATCGTGTGCGAACCACCGATCGCGCGCGGGCTGGAGACCGGCGCCAGCCGAACGTCGCCCGCGACCGCTCGAACAACGTACTCGCCGACCGCAACGGCAACGTGCACCGCCGCAATCAGGACGGCTCCTGGCAGCGACGTGAGGGAGGGAGCTGGGGGGATCGCAGCCAACGTCCCAACACGGGGGCCGGCGGGCAGGCCCGTCCGTCGGGAGGCAGCTCCAACCTCAGCCGTGACTATCAGGCGCGCCAACGCGGCTCGCAGCGCACGCAGAACTACAATCGGGCGCGCGGCAGCAGCGGCTCCCGCTCTCGAGGCGGCGGAAGGAGGCGGTGATGGCGAACCGATCGATGGCGCCGCGTGGCGCGACGCTTCTCTTGCTGTCTGTCGTGGTGGCGGGCTGCGTGAGCGTGCCGTCGCAGTCGGCCACCATGAAGCGCGTGGGAGTCGAGACGGTCACGGCCACCCAGCTCCGGGAGATCGTGCTGCAGTTCGCCACTGACTTCGGCAACGCCGCCGAGCTGCTGGGGGACAGTATCCGAAGAGCTAACCCCGATCCCGAGATCCAGTACCGCGCACTGAAGTGGCAAGCCATGGCCATCAGCAACATCCGCGCGGCCGCGCTGGTGTCGGATCCGCTGCTCGCCATGTTGGACGTGTGGCTGTTTACGGTGCAGCTGCGCTCGTTCGTGGAGTCGCCACCACCCCGCTACAACATCCTGCCCGGCGGTCATCGCGCGGTGGCGATCGAGCTGCTGCGGGATCAGGAGGCGAAGGCCCGCGCACTGGCCATCCGAGTGGTGGGGGAGGCGAACGTGGCCGCGTTCGAGCCCAGGCTGATGCGGTTCGCCGCCGACCATCCCATTGATGCCTCCACGCTCAATCGCACGTCCGTGATGGCGGCCGACACCGCCACCTTGCGCGGCGTGGGCGGCGGCATCGGCGGTGCCATCGGGGCCACGTACTGGAGCATGCGCGACGTGGCCGACCGCGCCGCGGCGATCAATGACGCGCTGGGCAAGGAGCTCCGCTGGAACCTGGAGCTGATGGCCTACGAGCTGGCCCGCATGCCCGTCGTGGATAGCACGCTGACCAGCGTGCGCACCTCGCTCGACCGCATCGCCGCGCTGGCCGATACGCTGCCCACACTGGTGAGCGGTGAGCGGGCGATGGTGCTGGAGGCGCTCCACACGGAACTCAGGACGCTTACTCGGTCGATCGATGCCATGCGCGTGGAGACGCTGGATGCGGTCACCGCCGAGCGGGTGGCGGTGCTGGAGGCGGTCGTGCGGGAGCGCGTCGCCGTGCTCGACGCGATCACGCAGGAGCGCATCGCCACCCTGGCGGCGATGGACAGCATCGTCGCACGGGCCATCGATCAGTCGGAGAGCCTGGTGGACCACATTTTCTGGCGCATGATCCAGCTGGTGGCGGCCGTGCTCGTACTGCTGGCGGTCGCGCTGGCGATCATCATGCGGGCGCGGCGCCCCGCAGAGCCGTAGGCGCCTGACAGCCTCTGGCCCAAGTACAAGCGGCCGCCCGGCGACGCTACACACCGGGCGGCCGTGCTGCATCTACGGCGCGGGTTGCGGTCCCCGGTCCCGCGGCCCAAGATTCGCGGCGACTCCTCCCGGTGCGGGCGTGGTGCTGGTGCGGACCTTCCCAAAGGAGCCCCCGAGATGAACGGCCGGAAGCTTCCCTCCACGGCGTACGAGCTCAAGGAAGGCGAACAGTTCGTTCCCCTCACCCAGGGACAGACCCTCACCGAGCTCACGGTCAAGGCGGTGATCTCGGGCGTGCTGCTCGGGGTGATGTTCGGGGCGGCCAACACCTACCTCGGCCTGATGGCCGGGCTCACGATCAGCACCTCCATTCCGGTGGCGGTGCTCACGGTGGTGGCGTTTCGGCTGTTCACCGCGTTCGGGCTGGGGCACAGTATTCTCGAGAGCAACATGTCCCAGACCATTGGGTCCGCCAGCTCGTCGGTGGCCTCGGGTGTGCTGTTCACCATCCCGGCGCTGTTCATGTGGGGGATGACCCCGGCGTGGCGGCAGACCACGCTGCTGGCCATGTGTGGCGGGCTCATAGGTGTGCTCGCCATGATCCCGCTGCGCCGCTACCTCATCAAGCGCGAGCACGGCAAGCTGCCGTATCCCGAGGGAATGGCCTGCGCCGAAGTGCTCGTGGCTGCGGAGGGCGGTGGCAAGCAAGCCCACCCGGTGTTCTGGGGCATCGGGGTCGGCATGCTGTTCCAACTGATCACGAACGGCTTCAGGTTCGTGACCCGCACCTTCCACGTGGACCTGGCATACCGGTCCAGCGTCTCCGTCAGCGTGTCGCCGCCACTCATCGGGGTGGGGTACATCCTGGGGATCCGTATCGCCACGGTCATGGTGGCGGGTAGCGCCCTCTCGGCCCTGGTGATCATTCCCGCCATCTACCTGTGGGGGCAGGGACTCGCCGAGCCACTCTACCCCGAGACCGAGTCGCTCATCCGCGACATGGCCGCGGATGAGATCTGGCATCGCTACGTGCGCTACATCGGGGCCGGGGCGGTGGCCACGGGTGGCATCATCACCCTGATCCGCTCGATCCCCACCATGATCGAGTCGTTCAAGCTCGGGCTCAGACAGATCACGGAGAAACTGGACCTCCAAGCGGTGGATCGCACCGACCGCGACCTGTCGTTCAAGACGGTCCTCGTGTGGATCGCCGCCATCCTCGCGATCCTGACGTTCGTGCCTGGCATTCTGGGTTACATCGACTCGATCCCGGTACGGCTGGTGGCGTCGGTGCTCATTGCCATCTTCGCCTTCTTCTTCGTCACGGTGAGCTCGCGCATCGTGGGCCTGGTGGGTGTGACCTCGAACCCCACGTCGGGGATGACCATCGCCACGCTGCTCGGGGTGAGCCTCATCTTCTACCTGGCCGGCTGGACCGACCTGGCAGGGAGGGCGACGGCGCTGATGGTGGGAACGGTAGTGTGCATCGCCGCCTCCATCGCCGGTGACACGTCGCAGGACCTCAAGACGGGGTTCGTGCTGGGTGCCACGCCGCGGCTGCAGCAGATTGGGGAGTTGGCCGGAGTGATCACCTCCGCCGGCGTCGTGACGCTGGTGGTGGCGCTGCTGCACAATAACGTGGAGGGCGGCCTGGGCGGCGCCGAGCTGCCGGCACCCCAGGCGATGCTGATGAGGCTGGTGATCGACGGCGTGCTGGACCAGAGCCTGCCGTGGGTCTTCATCATGATCGGCGTCGGCATCGGGGTCGTCGCGTCCTTCTTCAAGATCCCGGTGCTCGCGTTCGCCGTGGGCGTGTACCTGCCGCTCTCCACGATGGCGGCGGTGTTCGTCGGCGGCGTCGCGCGCTACTTCCTCACGCGGAAGCAGGCGCCGGAGGAGGCCGAGCGGCGCCGGGAACAGGGGGTGCTGTTCGGCTCCGGCCTCGTGGGAGGCGGTGGTCTGACGGGCGTGGTGCTCGCCCTGTGGGTCGCGGCGCGGGGCGGCCAACCCATCGTGGGCTTCCCGCCCAATATTCCGGAGGCGGCGGTGCAGCTGCTGGCCCTGGCCACCATCGGGGTGATCGTCGGGATCCTGATCTGGTCCGCCACCCGGCATCAGGAAGCGTGATCTCCCAGGTGCGGGCCACGTGAGCCCGCTCGCGTTCGCGCTCATCACGGTGATCGTGACGCTCGGCGCCACGCTGCAGGGCACCGTGGGCTTCGGCATGGGGTTGCTCGCGGTGCCGATGCTCATCCTCATCGATCCGCGGCTCGTGCCGGGGCCGTTGCTGGGTACCTCCGTCGTGTACGTACTCCTGTTGGCGGTCCGCAACCGGCGGGGCGTCAGGTGGGGAGACCTCAAGTGGGCACTCACCGGGCGGTTCGTCGGTGTCGCAATCGCGGCCGCGGTGCTGGCCATCGTCTCGCCCGAGCACATCGAGCTGATCTTCGGGGTGCTCATCCTGCTGGCGGTCGCCCTGAGCGCCTCGGGACTCAAGCTGGAGCCGAAGCCGGGCACGCTGGTGGGGGCGGGCACGCTCTCCGGCTTCATGGCGACCACGGTCTCCATCGGGGGGCCGCCCATGGCCCTGCTGTATCAGCACAAGTCGGGCGAGCGGCTGCGCGGTACGATGTCGGGCTTCTTCGTTGTGGGTATTCTGCTTTCCATCACGGCCCTGCATCTGGTGGGGCGGTTCGGTCGGCAGGAGGCCATCTTGGCCGCCATGCTTCTGCCGGGTACCCTTCTGGGGTTCCTGCTGTCGCAGCACACGGCGCGGGTGTTCGATCGGGGCTACATCCGGCCGGCCGTGCTCACGGTCTCGAGCATCACGGCCCTGGTCGTGCTCGTGCGGCAGCTGTTCTGATCGGCCCGCAGCCGCGGCGAGCCAGGCACCGACGCTCGCAGTGGCCATTGCAACCTCCCGCTGGCGATATCCGTACCTGTGGTAATCAGACAACCCTGAGGACAAGACCATGATCATTGCTCTCTCTCGCAGCCTCCGCCTGGTTTTGGCGGCGGCCCTGATCCTGCCAACCATTACCCACGCCCAGACGAAGCTCCTCCGATTTCCGGACATACACGGTGACCAGGTCGTGTTCAGCTACGGCGGCGACCTGTGGACCGCTCCCGCCACGGGCGGCTCGGCCACGCGGCTCACCGCGCATCCGGGACAGGAGATGTTTGCCAAGTTCTCCCCCGACGGTCAGTGGATCGCGTTCACCGGCCAGTACGATGGGGACGAGCAGGTGTACGTGATGCCGGCGACGGGTGGGGTGCCGAAGCAGCTCACCTTCTACCCGGCCCGTGGGCCGATGGCCCCACGCTGGGGCTACGACAACCACGTGTACGGCTGGACGCCCGATGGGAGCGCGGTGCTGTTCCGCTCCCTGCGGGACAACTGGGACATCGGCGATCCGCGCCTGTTCACCGTCTCGTATGAGGGTGGCTTGCCCACGGCGTTGCCCATGCGGGTCGCCGGCGCTGGCGCGCTGGCGCCGGACGGCCGGCAGGTGGTCTACTCGCCGCTGTTCCGCGACTTCCGCACCTGGAAGCGGTACCAAGGCGGCTGGGCCCAGGACCTGTGGATCTTCGACCTGGCGAGCAACGATGCGGAGCAGATCACGGACCACGTGCGGGCCGATCGCGATCCGATGTGGGTGGGTGACAAGATCTACTTCACGTCCGACCGGGACGGGACGCTCAATCTCTTCTCGTACGATCCGGCGACGCGCCAGACCAGCCAGCTCACCCAGAGCGCCACGTGGGACGTGCGCTGGCCCAGCGACGACGGCAGCGGCCGCATCGTGTATGAGCTGGACGGCGAGCTGAACATCTTCGACATCGCCGGCGGGACGTCGACCAAGATCTCCATCACCGTGCCCGACGACGGCGTGGCCATGCGGCCCAGCCGCGTGAGCGCCGCGCGCAACATCGAGGGGTGGGGGTTGAGCCCCAAGGGTGAGCGCGCGCTGTTCGTGGCCCGCGGCGACGTGTTCACGGCGCCGATCGAGAAGGGCCCGACGCGCAACCTCACCAACTCCTCCAACGCGCACGAAAAGGCCGCGCGCTGGTCGCCGGACGGCTCCAAGATCGCGTTCATCAGCGACATGAGCGGCGAGGAGGAGCTCTACTGGATCAACCAGGACGGCTCGGGCACGCCGGTCCAGCTCACGACCAACGGCGCGGCCACCGGCATGCGCTACGCCCCGGAGTGGTCGCCCGACGGGAAGTACCTGGTGTCGAGCGACAAGGAGGGGCGCATCTGGCTCATCGAGGTCGAGTCAAAGCGTGCGACCGAAGTCGCCAACCAGCCCCAGGGACAGCGAACCAACTACACCTGGTCGCCCAACGGCGGCTTCCTGGCCTTCGCGCTGTCTGACCCCAGCGGGTTCAACTCGATCTACGTCTACAGCGTGGCGGAACAGCAGCTACGGCGCGTGACCGGTGAGTACTTCAACGAGTTCAGCCCCGCGTGGGGCGCGGGCGGCGACTACCTGTACTACATCGCCGATCGTGCCTTCGCGCCCCAGATCGGGTCCTTCGAGTTCAACTACGCTGTGGACCGGGAGTCGGGGATCTACGCCCTGGCGCTGCGGAGCGACGTGAAGCATCCGTTCCCGCCCCAGAGCGACGAGGTGTCCCTCGGGGAAGAGGAAGAGGAGGATGACGAGGAATCCGAGAGCTACATCACCATCCAGTTCGACGGCCTCGCCGAGCGCGTGGTGCGGGTCCCCGTGGAGGACGACAACTACTTCGGCCTCTCGACCGTCGAAGGTCACCTGGTGTACGTGCGGGGGACGCCGTTCTACTACGGCCGCTCACCGGACATCGACACCGATCTCAAGATCTACTCGCTCGAGGATCGCAAGGAGTCCACGCTGGCCGCGGACATCAACGGGGGCGCCATCTCGCAGGATGGCAAGAAGGCGCTCATCCGTCACGGGCAGAGCTTCAAGCTGTACGACGTGAAGCCGAACGGGGGCGGCGAAAAGACCGTCTCCACGGCGGGTCTCATGGTGGACCGCATCCCCGCGCAGGAGTGGGAGCAGATCTTCCACGAGGTGTGGCGCCGCTTCCGCGACTGGTTCTACGTCGAGAACATGCACGGCAACGACTGGGAGGCGCTGCGTGAGCAGTACGTGCAGCAGCTCGAGCACGTGGCACACCGGTCGGACCTGAACTACGTACTGGGCGAGATGGTGGCCGAGCTGTCCGTGTCACACGCGTATATCCAGGGCGGAGACTGGGAGACACCCGATCGGGCTCGGGTGGCGCTGCTAGGCGCCCGTTTCGAGCTGGACGAGAACTCGGGCCGCTATCGCATCGCTCAGATCTATCGGGGCCAGAACGACGAGGCGCGCTACCGCGTGCCCCTCACGGAGCTCGGCGTGAACGTGAGCGTCGGCGACTACATCCTGGCTATCGACGGGCAGGACCTGATGGCGCCGGAGAACCCGTACCGCCTGTTGCGCCACAAGGCCGGCCACCCTGTCACGCTCACGGTGAACAGCCGGCCCAACACGAACGGCGCCCGGGAGGTGACGGTCAATCCGCGCACCAACGAGAACTCGCTGCGGTACTTCACGTGGGTTGCGGAGAAGCGGGATTACGTGACGCAGCAGACGAATGGCCGCGTGGGATACCTGCACCTGCCCGACATGGGCTCGGACGGCATCCGCGAGTTCATCAAGTGGTACTACGGCCAAATCCGCAAGGAAGGCCTTGTCGTGGACGTGCGTGGCAACGGCGGTGGCAATGTTTCGCAGATGGTGATTGACCGGCTGCGGCGCGAGCTGCTGGGGTTGAGCTTCAACCGCACCTTCGACTGGCCCACCACCTATCCGAACTCGGTGTTCATCGGCCACATGGTGGCACTGATCAACGAGACGTCGGCGTCGGACGGTGACATCTTCCCCTGGATGTTCCGTCAGGCGGGTCTCGGGCCGTTGATCGGGAAGCGCACCTGGGGTGGTGTGATCGGCATCAGCGGGCACGGTTCCCTGATCGACGGCGGCAACGTGTTCGTGCCGCAGTACGGTGAAAATCATGTGGATGGCTCCTGGGTCATGGAGAACCACGGCGTGGAGCCGGACATCGAGGTGGCCAACACGCCCACGTCGCTGGTGGAGGGCAGGGATCTGCAGCTCGACCGCGGCATCGCGGAGATCATGCGGACGATCGAAGCCGAGCCGGTGGGCTTCCCGCAGCGTCCCGCGCCGCCGGTGAAGACCAAGCCGTAGGGCGTCGCGATCGAGACAGGACAGGGCGGATGGTCCGGTGGGCACGGGCCATCCGCCCTGGTAGCTTTAGACCTCCATGCCGCTCTTCCTGCTCCAGGGTTTGGACCTGACCGTCCCCGCCAGCGCGACTTCCGAGCTGGCGGCGGCGTTTCTCCAGGCGGCGATCACGCTGGGCCTGGTGTTGGTCTGCGCGTTTCTGTATCAGCGGTATCGCAAGCCGTACTTCGGCTGGCTGGCCCTGGCGTGGGCGCTGTACGCGGTGCGCCTCGGTGCGATCCTCAGCTTCGTGCTCATGTCCGCACCGGTGTGGCTCTACTGGCACCAGGTCATCACCGGGTGGACG
>JBDGYO010000037.1:0-13329 GCA_039584015.1 Gemmatimonadota bacterium
CATCCGGTTGAAGTACTGACCCGACCCGCCCGGGCTCGGGCCCAACCGCACCACCACCATGTCCAGCGACGGGATGATCACCGTCCTTTGCCCCATGAACCCCGAGGGCCAGTACGCATCGCGCGGCACGTCGGGCATCGCGCCGCCTGCATTGACCCAGAAGAGGCCGCCGTAGCCCCGGCGCGGATCCGTGGAAGTCGGCGTGCTGACGAACTCCGCCCAGCCCTCCGGCAGGATGCGCTCACCATTCCACGCGCCGCCCCACAGGTGTAGCAGGCCGAAGCGCACCCAGTCGTAGGCGCTCGCGAAGTCGTAACCCGTCATGATGAAGTTGCCGTACGTATCGGTCTCCAGCACGACGTCGCGCATACCGATACGGTCGAACAGCGCGCGCTGCGGGAAGGTGAGGTAGCTCTCGCCACGCGCCTCCACGGTTTGACGCACAATCCGCCCCAGCGTGAGCGGATCGCTGTTGCGGTAGCGGAACTGCGCGTTCGGGGGCAGGTCCATCGGCTGGTTGATAGCGTGTTCGAACACGTTCACCGCGTCAAAGTAGATGAGGAAGTGCTCGTTCTCCTTGGTGAAGGAGAGCGGATCGCCCACGCCGTAGTTCTTGAAGTCGAGCCCGCTGCTCATATGGAGCAAGTCTCGCATGCGGATCTCCCGCCGGGGATCCTCCGCGTCCTCGTGCCACTCCGGCACCGGGGCCGGCTGGTCGAGTGTCAGCTCACCCTGCTGCACCAGCACGCCGATGAGCGCCGCCGTGATGCTCTTGCCCTGAGACCAGCTGATCTGCGGAGTATGTGCCGTGAAGCCCTGCGCGTACCGCTCCGCGATGATCTTCCCGTTGTGGATCACGACGAGCGCCCGCGTGTTCTGACCGGCCTCGTCCATCGCCCAATCCAGCATGGCCGTGACCGCCGCGGTGTCCGCTCCCGACGGGAGCGACCCGTGTCGGTCGAGATCGCCCGTGGGCCAGGGCTGTGTTGCCGGATCCGGCAACGCTGACGGCACCTCGACCGGCGTGAACTGGATGTCCTCGGATCCCCGAGCGTGGATCACACAGCCCTGGTCGCCGTAGTACGTCGCCGTCCGCACCGGTGTGCCGGGCGCCCTCACCGCCACTCGGTACGCCTTCTCGTCAACGTCAAAGTCGAACGACTCTTCCCAGTAGAACCACGGGAAGGGCGCGATGTCGCGCGCAATCACGGTCTCGGTATCGCGCCGGTGGTCACGGCCCACGACCCAGAGGCCGGCGCACAGATGGTGGGCGCCCCACGCCGCGGCGTGCTCGCGCCCCTCAGGGGTGAGGGCTTCCTGCGCCGCCGCCCGCTGCGGCGGCAGAACGGCAAGAAGCAGAGCGGCGAGCGTTGTGGTTCGCGCACGTTGTGTGAACATCACCTGTCTCCCTTGCACGACAGCCCCACGGCCATCCAGGTGACCGTGGGGCTCCGTGATTCATGTGCCGGCCTGGACTAGCCCAACTGCTTTCCGACGAACAGGCGGAACTGCCACGAGCGGTTGGAGCCGAACACCGTGTCGAATGCGTCCGACAAGCCGATCGAGTAGCGCACGTCGAGCGCGAAGAACGCCCCCGAAGGCGTCCACTTCCCGAACTGAAGGCCGATCGGCCAGGCCCATTCCGGGCTCTTCTTCTGATCGCAAGTGGTGGCTAGAGGTGCCGAGCAGCTGATCGGAAACGCCACGCCGATTCCCGTGTAGGCGCGGGTGCGAAGGCCACTCCTCGATCCGTACGTACCGCCCACCAGAAACGGAATCTCGATGTAGTCGAGCCGTGTGTCCCCGCCACCCTTCTGGACCCAGTTTCCCTCGAGGTTGAAGACGACGTGGTTCCAGTTGCGCATCCCGGCCGTGATGCCTGCCGTACCGCCCCAGCGCGAGTCGGTATTCACCCCGCAGCAGATGTCTCCATACGTGGCACCACCCGAGATCGCGATGAACTTCGACTGGGCCGTCGCGGGACCGGCGTACGCCAGCGATGCGAGCGCGACAATCATCAACAGTCTGTGCAACTTCATGTAGGCCTCCTCATAACGGTTCAGTCTCGAAACGGCGACCGCCTGTCCTGCGAGTCCGCCGGGCGCACCGCGTCGAGCATGCGCTGCAGCTCCTCGTTGGATAGCTCGAACGGATCGCTCTCGTAGCCCGGTGCCGGTACCCTCCGAAGTGTCCCGGGGTTCCCGCCAACCGGGGTGAACTCCCACTCGTCGCGCGACCGATCCCGAATCTCCCAGGCATTGCCGCCCCGGTCGGTGAATCTCCGATAGCCCATCTTGGCGGACCTCCTCGCGCTGCCGGCTCGTATTATGGCACCGTGTAGAGCATCTGGCCACCGCGCCACACCAGCCGGTCCCGGGCAGACTACCATACGTACGCACTTAGGCATCCGGTCCATCACTCCAGGTGACGGCCGTTACCGCCCTTGCATCGAGCCAAGGTATCTTAAGATTCAGGAGGTAGTCCTATGGCACGGCTCAGCTCGACCGGGATGCGCAAGCTCGAGGGCCTGGAAGAAGCCCGGCGCAAGTGGGACCACGTCCGCTCGATGGTGGAACAGGCTGGCGCGCAAAAGGCCGACATGTCACTGATGAAGCGCATCGGTCGAACGGCTGCCGATGTCGGCCGGGTGCTCGACGAGGCCGGGTACGGAGGCATGTCCCAGTCGGTGGCACAACTGGGCATGATCGTGCGGCGCACCACCACCAGCCAATCGAAGATCGGCACCATGCGTGAGCTCGTGGCCGCCGTGCGGACCGGGATCGATCAGGCCCAGCGGGTCCTGGAGAAGGAAGCACAGCAGGCGCAGCAAGCACTGCAGGCAAAACAGGAACAGCAGGCGCGCAAGAAGCCTGGTTAGGCGCGACGCACCCTGCTCACAGCGGGAGCCGCAACCCCTCCCGCGCCAGCTCGAAGCCCCGGCGCTGCACCTGCGCGGCCTCACCCCCCTCATCCAGCACCGGGTTGGTGTTGTTGAAGTGCGTGAAGATTACGCGCGCACCGGCCCGAACGGCTTCCTCGAGCAGATCCATCGTATGCGGTACGAGCGGGTGCGGGATGTCCTCGATGGCCCGCCCCGGCACCTCGCTCGCCGAATAGAACGAGCCGTCGAGCAGGGCGGCAGCGACCTCTCCGACCACCTCGATCAGCGAGTGCTCCCACGCCTCCCACCGGTCGATGTCGGGGACGTAGAGCAGCGAGCTTCCCGGTCCACGGAACACGAACCCGACCGTGTCGGAGAACTCCGGTCGGTGTGGCACGCCGATCATCCGTACCGACAACCACTCATCCACCTCGAACCACCGGCCCACGGGAACCTCGGGGAAGTAGATCCGTCCCTCCTCCACCAACAGGCTCCACGGGCCGTTCGTCGACAGATACTCGGCCATCACCGGCGTGCAGTATACCGGGGTGCGCTGCATGCCGAGTCCCTCACGTCCCAACTGGGCCAGGCCGACGTAGTGCCCAATGTGGGCGTGCGTAAGGAAGATGCCGTCGAACGGGCGGCGGTTTGACGCTCGGCGGCGAAAGTCCGCATCCTCGATGAGATCGAGCTGTCGCGTGATGTCGGGAGTGGCGTCTACCAGGTAGTACTGCTGCCGTTCGGGGTGCATCAGCGCGAGCGAGGCGACATACCGTGGGTCGCGGCGGGCCCGCTCGCAGCGCGGCGTGTAACAGCCAACCTGGGGGACGCCGCCATCCTGGATGGTGCCGAGCACGAGGGCGTAGGGATCGGCGCCACTCCCCCACGACGCGAGGAGCCGCGCCGGTCGGTGCGCCAGCGCCACGGCGCCGAGCGCGGCGAGCAGGTCGCGACGGGAGATGCTCATCTCACAGCCTCCAGGCGTACTGCACCTTGATCAGCAGCTGATTGGCTTCCAGCTGCCAGCGGTCCTCTCCCACCGGATGCGGCAGCTCTGTCACGTTGTGGTTGTATACGATAAAGAGATCGCCCAGCGGATCGAAGGTCCAGCGAAGCCGCGTGTTGGCACCCACACTCTGCGTTTGGTTGTCGTACTGCACCAGAGTGTTGACTTGCAGATCGGGGGAGAAGTTGATCTGCAGCCGGGCGCTCACGAGGTCCTGGGTGAAGTCTCCCGTGGACAGCTCACCCACGTTACGCTCCCCAACCAGCTCTAGCGAGGCCGTGGCCGACGGCCTCACAGCCACGCGCACGGCCACCTGATGTAGCGTCCCGTCGTAGAAGCCGCCGAACCACCAGGACACCCGCCCGCTCACCTTGCGCTTCGCCGCGAGGTCCGCTTCCAACCGGTAGCGCACCCAGTGATAGGAGCCGGCGGGGATCTCGACGCCGCCGATCTCCGCACGCTCCACCAGCCGGTCGCCCTCCGGCATGATGTTGAACTCGAAGCGCTCGCCGCTCTCGAACAACCAGTTGATCGGCGCCGTGAACACCCGGTAGCTCTCCCATTGACCACTCAGGTCGAGCACCAGGTTGGGGCGCAGCTCGTGCAGCATCCAGCGCATCCACGACCAGCCGGGACGCAGCCGGTAGTTCAGCCCCCCACTCCACTTCTGGATCCCGGCACGCGGGACGAAACCGAGTGACGGGTCGAAGGCGTCCCCGATCCACTTGTAGATGACCGCGATGTCCCAGATGTCGTTGGGGTAGTCGAGCTTCGCCCCGAAGGCCTTCTTGTCACCCGTGAGGTCGTCGCGGTCGTTGAACAGCACCCACGCGCCGGCCAGGAAGTTCTTGTCACCCCAGAGCCTGGATGTCTGGTACGTCGCGTCCACCCCCGCGAGCCACGCACCCGACCTCCCCTCGGGATCCCCCACCGTGGCGATCATGCCCACCCACGACTGCTCGAGCACGTTCTGGTAGACGCGCGTCGCTCCCATCGAGGTCGCCGGCACGAGATCCTCGACCTCACCCGTATGCGTTGCCAGTGCACCGAAATTCGTGTTGCCGACACGCCCGGTGGCCTTGCCGCCCACGAGGAGTGGCACCTCCTCGCCCTCGTACAGGCCGATGCGGCGGGAGTGGAACGGCAGCAAGTCGAGCTGACGGCCCGACCGGAGACCGATCCCGAAATCGAAGATGTCGGCCCCGGAGAGAAAGAAGGTCCGCTTTTCGGGAAAGAACAGCGGGAACCGCGTGACGTTGGTGCGCCGCACGTCGACCTCGGTCTCGGCGAAGTCGGTGTTGACCGTGAGTAGCGCCAGCGCGTTGGGCCCGAGGCGCTGCGTAGCGTCCAGGCTGATATCGAGGATGGCCGCGGTCGTGTCTTCGAGCGCCTCCTTCTCGAAGCCGGACACTGCAGCTGGACGTACCGTCAACCCGATGCCGTAGTCGAAGTCAGGCAGGCTCACCAGCCGTCCGGCGCGGCTCGACTGCGAGATCTTGGCATCTCTGGTGGGGCTGGCCCAGCGGCTGGTCTCCTGCAGGCGCTGAAGACGGCGCTCCAGGTTGAAGCCCCACTCTTCGACGCCCGACCCGAACCCCAGGCTCTTGATCGGAATCCGGATTTCTGCCGACCAGCCTCCACCGTCCTGATGCGTCGCCGCCTCCCAAACCGCATCCCACTGCGGGTTCTCACCTTCGCCCCGATTTGCGACGAGCGCGTCGTATCGCGCGCCACTCGGATTGACCGCGAAGATGTACCCCGTGCGTCCGTCGAGAAACGTGTCGAGGATGAGCTTCACGTGATCTTCGTTGCGCAGCTCGGAGTCGCGCGCCTTCGAGAAGCTCACGATGCGACGAGGATCTGGATCGTCACACACTACGCCGATGACGAGGTCGGCGCTGTTGGCCAGCACCCGCACAGACGTCTGCCCGATCAGGGCGCCGCCCTCGACGGGCTCCACCATGGTGAGTTCGGGAATCACGTGGGCCGACTGCCAGTCCGGCTCCGCCAACACGCCATCGAGCTGGAGCTCGCCGTTCAGCTGACCCAGCTCGAGGCGCGGAACCTCCAGGGTCTGCGCCGTCCCGCTTCCCGGCAGCAGCAGCACAGCGAGGACGAGCGGCGTGACTCTCCGCAACGTCCCCACGCGCGTCACCGCCGGATCCACTTCGCCAACGTCCTCGCCACCACCGGGTGGTTCAGGTAACCGAACGACTTGTGGGGATTGGAGCCGGCCGCGCCGACCCAGAACGTGTAAATGCGCGGTAGGTCTCGAATCCGGCGCACCAGCCCCCGTTCCTGCATCTTGGCGAAGTTGGCCTCGGCCTTGGCGTGGTGCACCACGAAGTCGTCGTGCGCCGCGATGTTGATCCAGTCCTGGATATTGGCCGGGTAGACACCGTCGTCTGGCTCATCGGCGTCGTACAGGTGGCGCCGGATGATGCCGTCGCCGAGCGGGCTCCCCATTGTGAGCCACAGCGAGACCTTCTTGTCGTGCAGCCTGCGGTGCTCGCTCAACCGCGAGAGCTTCCATAGCACGTCATAGGCAATGATGCAGCCCATGCTGTGGGTGACCACCGCGAGGTCGTCACCCTGGCGCAGCGCCAGGCTCAGCACGCGCTGCACGCGGCGTCGGATCGCGGAGCCCCACTCGCGCGTCCGCAGGTAGGCCCCCAGATCCGGGAAGAGCCGCGCGATCGCCCCGATCCCGAGCCGCGTCAAAGAACCCAGCGGGCTCGCGACCCGCAGCACGTCGTCCAGGAAGCGCAGGTTGCGGTGCTCGCGCACCAACTGCTTGTAGTGCTCCGCGGTGTGATTCCTGAGCGGCCGCGCCACGAGCTGGTCGAGCCCCGGCCGGTCTTCCACCGCGGGCTCGAACAACTTGCCGCCGCGCCGGATCATCGACTCGGCCCGCTCCGGCCGCGCCGCGACCATCAGCGCGGTGGTGAGGTCGCCGTAGTACGCGAGGGTCAGGCGCACGTCTCCCCGCTCGAGCTTGCGCGCGGCCGCCCGGTCGACCTGGGCGAGCCGCTCCGTGAGCGCGCGCTGCACACTGGCGAGGAGAACGCGGCGCTCGGGTTTGGCGCCGCGTCCATGCACGTAGATGATGTGCTTCAGTCGGAATCCTCCGCCGCCTCGTCGTCCTCCCCCGGTTCCGCGGATGGCGTCATGCCGGCCGCGCCTGCGAGCCCCATGACGTTCGTGACGTTCAGCGAATCGGCCAGCCCCGATGGCACGACCATCAGCGAGCCGCGCTTCACGATGCTTTCGTACAGCATGTTCATGGCTCGCAGGTTGAGCGCCGTGGGGTGGTCGCGATATTGCTCGGCCGCCTCGACGAACTTGCCGGCGATCTCCGTCTCGGCCGTGCCCAAAATGATCCGTGCCTGTCGTTCCCGCTCGGCTTGCGCCTGGCGGGACATCGCCTCCTCCAGCGCCTTGGGGATGATCACATCCCGGATCTCCACCGACTGCACCTGGATGCCCCAGTCGTGCATCTTCTCGTCGAGAATACGCTGCAGGCCCTGCCCCAGCTCCTTGCGCGACTGGATCAGCTCGGCCAAGTCGTGCTTGCCAATGGCGTCGCGCAGCGCCGTCTGCGCCGCCAGCACCACGGCCTGCTCGTACTGCTGCACCTCGAGCGCCGCTCGCTCGGCGTCGAACACGATCCAGAACGCGATCGCGTCCACGTTCACCGGCACCGTGTCCTTGGTGAGGCAGGACTCGGCACCGAAGTCCGTGGTGCGGATTCGCTGGTCGATGTGGTAGCTGATACGGTCCACGACCGGGATCACGTAGAATAGGCCGGGGCCCCGCAGGCCACGATAGCGGCCGAGGCGCAGCACCACCGCCTTCTCCCACTGGTCCGCGAACTTGATCGAGGATCCGACCAGCGCGGCCGTCAGCGCCGTCGCCACCGGCGCCACCACGGCGCGCCACGGCTCCCAGTCGATCGGCAATGCAAACAGCGCTGCGCCCACGGCCGCGGCGCTCACCAGCCCAGAGAGGATCGCTACCGTGGGATAGCGGGTGTCGTTGGGCGACTTGGTCGGGCGAGAAGGCAGGCCGCGCGTGACGCGGACTGGAAGAAACTCATCGTTCATGGTGAACCCCTCCTGGCGTTCGACTCGCGCTCCGAGGAGCGGAGCGCGATCAAGGCTTCGATGACCTCATCGAGAGGAAGCCCCAGTGCCTCACACTGGGCGGCCACGTCCTGACACACGCGCTCGAGCTGGGCCCGGCGCTCGACGGTGTCCTGGTTGGGCGGCGCGAGGCCGACGAAGGTGCCCTCGCCACCCCGCGTGACGAGCACGCCCAGCGTCTCGAGCTCCGTGTAGGCGTGGGCAACCGTGTTGGGGTGGACCGCCAGGTCGATGGCGAGCTGTCGCACCGTCGGAAGCCGCTCCCCCGTCTCGAGCGTCCCGGTGATCACCTCGAGCCACACCCGATCCGCGATCTGGCGGTGGAGCGGATGATCGCCACCGGGATCGAGGTACAGTGCAAGCCGCTGGGCAATCCCGACGCGTTCGGGCTCGGTCATGGGCACCCTCGAGGGAACACTCGAAGGATACGGCGGGGGTACGCCGGGAGCCAGCGCACGCGCCGCAGTCCTGATCAGAGAGGAAGCCCCACAACCGCTGCGCGGCTGTGGGGCTCGGTGTGTCGCGGGCGGGCGAGCGTCAGAGGCCGCTCATCGGCGCCCGCGTTACGGCCCCTGCCGCAGGGCGACGTTGCCGTTGGCGGTCGCGAGGGTGAGCTGCCGGCCGCCGCTACCCAGCGTCCCCTGCCAGTCGTTCGGCCCGACCTCCACGACCTCGCTGAACTCCGAGCCGACGCTCCCGTTCGCGGTCCTCAGACGCACGTCGGCGTTCGTCGCGGCGGGCACCTCCACCGTCACGTTGCCGTTCACCGAGGAAAACGCCAGGTCCCGGTCCCACGTGATCAACCCGACGGTGGCGTCGACCGAACCGTTCACAGTCGAGGCGAGCGCGAGCTGTGTGGTCGAGACGCGAGCGTCGCCGTTAACCGTGCTCAGAAAGGCGTTGCTCAGCAGGTCGTCCGCCGTCACGCTGCCGTTGAGGGTGTTCCCCGCGAACACGACTCCCGCCGGGAGCAGGACGGTGAAGTTCACCACAACATCGTTGTCCTGCACACTCATGTGGCCGCCGTCGCCGGGCTGGCACTCGTTGGGCGGCTGGCCCGGCACGTCTGGGTAGACCGCGCAAATCGTGACCCCGCCCGCATGCACCACCACCTCGACGGTCACCGAGTCCGGATCGTTCCGGTCGGCGCGCTTGAAGGCCGATACCTCGGTGGTGGCACCGGAGGCCAGCGTCACCTCGATGCTGCCGTTGATTCCCTTGATCTCGAGCATATCGCCCTGGGCGATCTGCCCGCTCCACTCGTCCGTCAGCTCCCCCGGCCCGGTGGATCCGCCACAGCCCGACACGAATGCTGCCGCGAGCAGCGTGAGCGAAAGAGTGCGCACGGACTTCCTCATATCCCCTCCAGCATAGACCGGTGTGTGAGGTTGGTCTTTAGACGAAATAATGTAGTGGAACCCTACGCGCAGCCCAACGGACAGGGGCGCCGTCCGAAGACCGGTGCGCCGGCCGGCGGTGCCATCAGTATCGCGCGGGCCCAATCCACGCGCAGGTCCGCCAGGTCCGGGCCCAGGATCTCGATGGCATCTTCACGCACCTCTCCCAGCCCCATGTCATACGCCATCACCAACTGCGTCACACCCGCGGGATCATGGCTCATGACGCGCGCGGCGGTCGCGTCGGCAGCCGCCAGATCTCTGCTCGCCAGCACAAGCCAGGAGCCTCCCCGTTGCCGCATGTCCACGGGCCGCCCACCGTACCCGGTGGTCGGGCCCTGGCCCTCCATGCCGATCGAGAAGTCCACCACGGCTAGGTCCGCGTTGATCCCGGCCGCCGCGTCGAGGTAGCACTGGGCAATGGACGCGGGCGTGCTGTGGTTCAGGCCCGAGCCGCGGTTCCAGCTGTCACCGATCCACTCCCCGTATCGGCCCAGCGGGGTCACGCCCACGAAGTTCTTGAACGCGAGAGTGAGCTGCGCGCCGATGTGCGTCTTGGCCACCGGTATCGAGATCACCCGGTCGGCCTGGGCCACCATGCTGTAGACGGTGATGATTCCCTCGGGTGTGGCAGAGGGGACGTCCGTCCAGTTGGGCGAGTCCACCTCGAGTGACACCGCGTCCACCGGCTTGCCGTAGTAGCTGCTCAGACGAGCGACCTCATCGGCCAGGGTGGTAGATCCGTCGAGGGTGGTGGCCCAGCCCCAGTTGAGGGTCGGCATCTGGGATCCGTCGCCGATCAAAACCTCAGCGGCGCCGGCCTTGAGACACTCCTCGGCCACGGCGACGACGATCTCCACCTTGGTGCACTCCCCGCTGGTGAAGATCGGGAGGGAGTCGGCCCACGGCAGCGTGACCATGTTGGGCTTGATGAACACGGTCTCGTCCTGCCGTACGACCTCGCCGATGCCGCCCAGCCGGTTCAGCGCGTCCTCCGTCATGCCGGCGAGATCGGTACCCTGCACTGCCGACACGGGAATGATCGGATCGTTGGGTCCCGGGGGATTCCAGGGTGGAGGTGGGGGAGGCGGGGGCTCGGGCGGCCCACCCGTGCCCGAGGGCTCCGTGGTTCCGCCGGAACATCCGCCTGCAGCGACGCCGCCCAACGCCGCGGCGGTGAGATGCACGAACTCGCGCCGACTCAGATTGCGCATCGTGTCCTCCCGCGATCTACCGCCCCATCAGCTCGAGCCGCCAACCAGGTTCTTCCTACTATACGCTCGACCTGCTTGCCCGTACTACACACCAAGGACCGGTTTGGATTCATCCGCTACAGGAGGGAAAAGCCGAACGACCGACTCGCCATTTCCGTGGCGAGTCGGTCGCTGACAAGGCCATGGAGTGTCGCGGGCTACACAGGCGCCTTGTCCAGTACCATCAGCAGCAGCAGCAGCGGGAGATATGCCACCGACGCGAGGAACAGCCTCCGGGCACCCGCCGTCGACGGTCTCAGCGCCAATCGCGCCCCGTACGCGGCGAACGCCGCACCGAGGATCAGCGCGCTCACCAGGTACACCGTGCCCGTGAGCCCGATGAGCGTCGGCAGCGCACTCACAGGCACGAGCAGCAGAGCATAGGCCGCGCTGTGCGTTCCCGTGAGCTTACCGGTGGGATCCAAGCCGCTCAATGTCACGAACCCGCCACGCTGATAGTCCTCACGGTACATCCAGGCCAGCGCCAGGAAATGCGGGATCTGCCACAGGAACAGAATCCCGAAGAGCACCCACGCCGCGGGAACCAGCGCGCCGCCCGCAGCCGTCCACCCTCCCATGATCGGGAGTGCGCCGGGCACCGCCCCCACCAACGTGGCGTGCCAGGTCCGACGCTTGAGCGGGGTGTAGAGAAACACGTAGCTCGTGGCGGTGAAGGCGGCCAGTAGCGCGGTGAGACCGTTGACGAGCGCCACGAGATAGAGCGACCCCACCACGACCATCGCGCACCCGAACCCCAACGCTGTCCCCGGCCGCAGGCGCCCGGACGGCAGTGGCCGGCTCCGGGTGCGCTGCATCAGCCCGTCGGCGTCCCGCTCCCACCACTGATTCAGCGCGTTGGTGCCACTCGCAACCAGCGCGGTCCCGATCAGCGCGTGTACGAGCAGCAGCACGTCGATGCGCCCTCGCGCCCCCAGGTAGAACCCCGCCGCCGTCGCGATGAGCACGAGACGGGTGATCTTGGGCTTGGTGAGCTCGAACAGCGCGCGCATCTCAGAGCCTCGTCGCGAGATCGACGAGTGCCTCGACCCCGCCCGACGTCACGTACGCGATGGTGCCCGCTTCATCGACCAGGTAGACGATGCGGGGGTGCACGATGTCCCCCGTGTCCCGATTGCGGGAGCGCGCGATGCGCCAGGCATCCAGCGCCGCCTCGACGGCCACGACGCTCCCGCTCAGCACGCGCTCGTCTCCCTCGAGCTCCCATTGGCGCGCGATGGCACCGAGCCGACTGGGCACGTCGCGCCACGGATCGAGCGTGATCACGATCAACGGTGGTGCCGCGTCCCCGAGTTGCCTGCGTGCCTGCCGCACGTCGTGGATCACCATGGGACAGACCGTCTCGCAGTGGGCGAAGGCAAAGGTCACGAAGAAGGAGCGACCCGACAGGTGCTCCAGCGTGAGGCTGTCCCCGTACTGGTCGAGCAGTCCCAACCCGGGGGCGTCGCGTTCGAGCCGCGGGTAATCGGCGGGTAACGGCCCGGCGGTCACCGGTGACAGCATCTGGGCGGCGCCGGCGACCCGGAGGCCCACGACACCACCTACAACCAACGGCACCATCGCGAGCCCACCCAGTACCACGCGGCCGCGCGTGCTGCGCGCCGCGCCGGCTGCGGCCTCCGCCAGCGTGGAGCCCCAGATGAAGGCCAGCATCCCGAACATGATGACCGGCTGAAGAATCAGCGCCGTCCATCCCGAGGCGTCGGGCAGTCCGTCGGGACGCGTGCCGAAACAGACCGCCCGCGCGCGGTATACCCACTCCGGGGCATCCGCGGCGAGCGGCCAGAGAGCAAGCGCCCACCACGCGGCCGTGATAGCCGCGAGTGCGCCAAAGGCGACGAAGGGAGCAGACCCCTGTGGGCGCACCTTTCGGTCAGCCAACCTGCCAGACGGCGGACAGCAACTTCCAGTTCACGAAGTAGTACAGCACGAAGACCGCCAGGAACAAGAACACCATCACCATCGTGCCCGGCGCCTTGAGCGTGCGCTCGTCACCACTCTGCTGTGCTGGTATCGGCCGCGGGGGGTTGATCACCCCGGGGGGAAGTCCGCGTGCTCCAGCCTCGAGCGGCTTTCCGAAGAACACTGACCAAACGGTGACGACGATGTAGATGGCCCCGCCCGCCGCCGCGATCAGGCCACCGATGGCCGTGAACGCCAGCAACAGATCCACCGCCGGTGAGAACTGCAGGTCGAACGGCGCCTGGGAGAAGGTGATGTCCCAGTGCCGCCGCGGCACACCGAACGTGCCCGCAAACGTCATGCAGACCGTGAAGATCAGCATTCCCGCGGCGAACAGGTACGGCTGCACCCGCGCGAGGGGCCAGAACGCGATCTGCTTGCGGAAGATCAGGGGGATCACGTAGTAGGTCACACCCATGAACGCCGTCGTAGTCCCGGCCACCACCGCGGCGTGGAAGTGCCCCGGTACCCGCAGCGTGTTGTGGGCGATGATGTTGATCTGTTCCGTCCCGAAGGTGACGCCCGTGATGCCGCCAACGAACCCGAAGAGGACGACCGAGAAGACGAGGGCGCTGAACCCCGGATCGCCCCACGGTGCCTTGCGCAGCCACTCGAACAGCCCCTTGGTGAGCCCGCGCATGCGCTGCCCCATCTCCATCCCGGCCGGCAC
>JBDGYO010000038.1:0-13309 GCA_039584015.1 Gemmatimonadota bacterium
CATGGGCGTCATCGATCACGCCCTGGAGCGCGGGTACTCCGTGGACTGGGACGGCGACGTGAGCGAGCGCAGCTTCTGCCACAGCAAGGGCGTGGCCGTGCTTCCCCTGGAGCCCTGGAGCGCCCGGGACGAGAAGGAACGCGAGCGGGTGTGCACCGTCGCCGAGGCTGAGGCCGAGGTCACCCAGGAGGTGCGGCAGCAGGGCTTCGACGACTACACCTCGACGGACGACCATCTGATGCACCTCGTCGGGATCGCGCGCGACCGCAACGGTGCCAAGTACTACCTCACCAAGAATTCGTGGGGCGTGACCGGTGCGGAGGAGGGGTACCTCTACATGTCGGAGGCGTACGTACGGGCCAAGACGATCACGATCGTGGTGCACCGCGAGGCACTGCCCGACGGTCTGACGGGGAGGGTGGCGCAGCGGTAGCCAGTGCGAGCGATCTCGCAACTGTGGTGAGGGCCGGCGGAAGCCGGCCCTCTCGTTGCAGCTAGTCCGGGAGCCGCAGGAGCAGTCGGTCGGCGCTCCCCCGGCTGGCCAGGTACAGGTCGGGCAAGCCGTCGCCGTCGAAGTCGGCCGCCTCGACATCGAACCCGCTGCCGATGGCCGTGGACGGGAAGATCGCCTCGGTGCTGTCGGCGAACACGCCGGAGCCGTCGTTCAGCAGCACGCGATAGGGTGAGATGGCGGTCCCGCTATTGAGATTTCCGGTGATGACGTCCAGGTCGCCGTCGCCGTCCACGTCCACGAAATCCCCCTCAAAGGAGCGATCGCCCGGCGTTGGGAGACGTGACGCTGTCTCGTCACTGAAATGACCGGTCCCATCGTTGATCAGGAGGCGGTTGGCGGGGTCGGCGTTCGCGTTCGTGGAGTTCACGTTGGCGAACAGGATGTCGAGGTCGCCGTCACCGTCCACGTCACCGAAGTCGGCCTCGCGCGTCTCCTCGTCCGTGCCCCGCAAGGGGATGCGCTGTACGGATTCGTCGGTGAACACCCCGGTCCCGTCGTTGACGTGGAGGCGGTTGCGGTCCTCGTTACCCACGAGGAGATCTAGGTCCCCGTCCCCGTCCACATCCCCCAGCTCGAGGTCCTGGGTGGCGTCGTTTCTGAGCGGCAGGCGGGGCGATGTCTGGTTGGTGAACTGTCCCGATCCGGTATTGACCAGGGCCACGTTCTGGCCGCTGTTGCCGATCAGGATGTCGGGCCGGCCGTCCCCGCTGATATCGGCCACCACGACGGCGTTCGAGGTGCCGGTCACGGGCAACCGTCCGCTGGCGTCGCTGAACGTCGCCGTGCCGTCGTTGAGGTAGAGCTCGTTGATCTGATCGTCCTCGCTCACGACCACCACATCCAGGTCGCCGTCCCCATCGAAGTCGGCGATGCCCACGTCCTCGCTGTCGTGAATGGCGGCCGGCAGGCGGCTGCTGGCGTTCGTGAAGCGCCCGGCCCCGTCGTTCAGAAGCAGGATGTTCCGCCCGAATTCGTTGGCGATGACGATGTCCAGGTCCCCGTCGCCGTCCAGGTCGGCCGGGCGCGCGTCCATGCTCAGGCCACTCACAGCGGTGACCGGGAGATGGGTTTGCGAGACGTCCGCGTAGAGCGCGGCGTCGTCGACGGGGTCCGGGTCCGGGCCTCCCGGCCCGCCGACGGAGGTGTCAGCGCACGCCAGGAGCAGCGCGCCGCAAGCGACGAGGGAGAACTGGGGTCTCACAAGCAGCATCAAGGGTGAGATACCCGGAGGGGTTCCCGGAGGTTTCCCGGGTGGGTCAAAACGACCCACCCAGAAGGCCCGCGTAGGAACGGAGTGACCACCCTACAGGAGATCGCTCGTGACTGTGGTCACGGCACCTTCCACCGTCGTTCGATTTCCACATCGCACACGATTGCATGTCTCGGTCGCGAGCCTCACCAACAGCGACATGCGTCACAGATTCCTCCCTCTGTGGCGCTTAAAGTGAGCGCGTTAGCCGACACTCCAATCGGAGGAGTCAGTTCATGGGGAGCACTTTCGACAGCCTGGGCCCGGACTCGCGGGTGAGTGTCGTGAGGTACAAGGGCCGCTACCTGTTCCTCATTGATGGACGCGGTGACGCGGTGTTCGACAAGTCGTGGGGAATCCGCACCTACGCCACCGAGGAGTTGGCGCAGCGGGCGGGCGAGCTGTACCTCCGTACCGGCGTGACCGCGTCCGAATAAACCGTGCACCAAGGGGAGGCCGTGCCCGCTTCGTCCAAGGGGAAGCCCGCCCGCGACAGCGGTGTCACGTCGCGCATCAGCGTCGTGCCGGTGCAGGGTGGGCGCTTCACCTTTCTGGTGGACGGTCAGGCCGATGTCACCTTCGACAAGTCCTGGGGTGTGACCTCCTACCCCACCGAAGAGCTGGCTCGGAAGGCCGGTGAGTACTACCTGAGGCAACGTGCACAGGCCGCCTCCTTCGCCGCCGAGATCATGGGCTCCGGGCCCCTCGGCGGGGGGACCTGAGCGCAGCGCGCCACAGCCGACGACCAGAGGGCCCCGCAGCCTGCCGGGCGCTGCCGATCTGGCCTCCAGCTCCGGTAGCCCGAATCCAGTCCTGCCGCTGGGTGCTGCGGGGCTCTCCCGTTTCTCCCTCTACCGGCCCCCTCCCTGCGCACGTAGCTGTTCGAGCTTCTGCATGGCGTTGGCGTTCTCTGGATCGAGCGCCAGCGACCGCTCGTAGCTCTCGATCGCCAGCGCCGTTTCGCCAGCTGCCATGTACCCCTCGCCGAGGGAGTCGTAGGTGTTGGCCGATTCGGGATACTGCTCGGTGTTCAGGCGGAAGGCGGCGATGGCTTCGGCGTGCTGCTGCTGTCCGAGCAGCCGGTAGCCGACCGTGTTGAGCATCCGCTCCACGAAGGCGCGCTGGTGGTACTGGCTCTTGAGCTCGTGGTACCGCTGCGTGCCCGCCTCCGGTCCCTTCTCGCCATACGTGTACAGCAGGTCCGCCGGCACGTACATGCGCTGCGCGAAGACCGATTGGGGGAAGACCTCCACGTTGTACTCCAGCATGTGCACCGCGTCGGCCAGCGCGCCGCGAGCATTCACCCGGGTGGCTACGTCGGGCCACACGATGTCGCTGAAGTCGTACGAATAGCGTCCGTAATAGCGCTCCTTGAGCTCCTCGTACGTCTGCTGCGCACCGTCGAAGCCCCCCTCGTCGTATGCCTCGAGCAAGAGGTCCTGCAGCGCCCGCGGTTGCTGCACGCCGTGGTGGCACGTGGCACAGGTGACCTCGATGGCGGGGTCGGAGCGCTCGTCCAGTTCCGCCAGGTGCTCATTGTTGATGTGCTGCACCATCCGCAGCATGACGCGCGCCTTCTGCTTGGTCGGCTTGTCGTCGGCCGGGAAATCGAACTCGGAGAGCGGCATGTCCTCCTCACCGACGTGGCAGAACTGGCACCGCACTCCGAGGGCTCTCGTGAAGCCGGCCATCATGCTCACGAGCTCGCGGGTTTCGATGTCCTCGGGCAGGACCTGCAGGTTGGTCAGGGAGTCGGGTGGCCATTGGGCATCGGCCGGTGTAGCGACGAGGCCCACGGCGAGGACGGCCGTCGGGAGGTAACGGCGGAAACGCATGTCGGTCCCCTGGGATGAGTTGTTGTCCTACAACGACGGCAGGCCTTGGGCGGTTCCAAGCGCGAAGCCCCACCGTGCTGGGAGCGCGGCGGGGCTCGCTTGGGGATGTGGCGTCGGCGCGTCAAGCGGCACGCCGGAAGAGCCGCCCGGGCGTCAACCCTGCACGATGATCAGGTACTTCGACCCACTCCAGAACTCGTCGGGCGAGGTGATCCTGAGGTTGCCGGACACCCGTCCCTTCTCGTCGGGCGGGGTCTCCAAATACACGACGTCCTGCCGCGAGACGATCTTGTACTCGTCGTCCGAAGCCGGCAGCTCGATCTCGGTCACCTCGCGCCGGTCGATCGGCGTGAAGGCCCTCTCGTCCAGCTCGCGCGCCGGCACAAGGGTCTCGCCGCGCTTGCCGAAGATGAACAGGAACCGGGCGCCGCCTTCCTTCTGGATAATGCCCCGCTCCAGCAGATCGTCCTTGGTGCCGATCACATAGAAGACGGTGTTCGTCTCTGCCTCCAGGGTGTCGACCTGGGCGGTGAGCTGGACGTTCTCGGCGTGCAAGGACTCGATCTGCTCGGTGAGCTGAGTGATGGTCACCCGCTGGGACTCGATGACGCTCTCATAGTTGGAGATGGTCTCCTCGAGCGTTCCTCGCAGGCTGTCCGACAGTGCCGCGAGAGCACGGATCCGGGCGCGGCTCTGCCGCAGGCGCCCCTCGGTCTCCTCCACCCGAGCCGTGACGTACCGGATCCGTTCCATGACCGAATCGCGCCGGGCCTGAATCGGGGACTCGGCGGCCACGACCAGCCGATCGCCCTCCAACTGGACCTCGGCGAGCTCCGCGCTGATCTCGCTCATGAGTCGCGCGTTGTCGGCCACTTCCTGTAGCAGGCTGTCCCGCTGGGCGGTTGCCAGCGCCAACTCGTTCAGCTTCTGCCGCACTTCCTCCGACGGGCCGCAGCCGATCAGTGCCATCAAGGTCACTGGGAGCCAGAGCCGTCCTCCAAGGGTCTTGTGCAACGACATTGCCACACCTCCCGCGCCAGGGCGCACGTATGAATTGCTCGGTGATCGCCGGCCGGGAGTCCCTCCCTCGGGCCCGCGGCCGACTCGATCCGCAGGTAGATGCTACCCAGGGGTGCTGTCATGGGCTTGGCGAGTTCATTAAGAACCGATGACAGTCGGATGACGGGTGTCTGCAGCGGGTCAGTTGTGCGGTGTCGGTCCTTGCGTAATCCATTGCAGTGCTTCGCGTACCAGCTCCGGCCGGAGCACGTGGCCCCCCTCATACTCGCGGAACGTGACGTCGTAGCCGAGCGCACTCAGGGTATCGCGGGCGAAGGCGCCCAAGTCGTAGGGCACGGCCTCATCGTCGCGGCTGTGGGCGATGTAGATGCGGAGGCTCGCACCCCGCTCCAGCACTCCCTCCACGAACCACCCGGGATGGAGCCCCCCCGCGATGGCAATCAGCCCGGTGAAGATCTCGGGATGGTTGAGGCCGGTGTGCATGGTGAAGCCCGCCCCCTGTGAAAACCCGAATAGGTACACCTCCTCGGCTCGGTACTGCTCGGCGAGTGCCCGTGCGACGTCGGCGATGTACTTGAGGCTCCAGGCGGTGGCCTGCTGATCGGGAGCGCCGGGCCCCAGGTGGACCAGGTTCCAGGCGTACACCACACCGCGCCTCCCGGGGACGGCGTAGGGCCCCTGAGGTGTGGCGAAGATGATGCCGGCTTCCTCGAAGACCTCCCCCAACTGCATGAGCCCGTCGGGGGTCCCGCCGATCCCGTGCAGTCCGACGACCAGCGGGTAGGTCCTCGTCGGATCGTAGTCCTGCGGGAGCCGTACCTGGGTGGGGTGCATGGTGACCGCGTCGAGCCACACGGTGTCGGACTGCGGTTGCTGGGCTGTCAACGCGGCGGCGTGACACAGGATGAGCGCGGTGGTGGTGCCACAGAGCCTTGCGTGTCTCATTGGCCCCTCCGGGCTCAGCGGGGAGGTGCGGGAGCGTGTTGTGAAGGGTGGTTGGGCCGACGCTGTGGCGCTAGGTGTTGTCGGCCTGGGATCCCGACGCGCGCGCGAGATGGCGCACCCGGGGGTGGGGATCCTTTCGGTAGCCCGCCAGCACTTCTGCTGCCTTCGGGTGCGAGATCTGACGCAGGGCCGTTGCCGCGGTGCTGCGCACCTGCTCGTCCCAGCGACGCCCGAACAACAGGAACTTGCGCTCGTCCAGGACCTTGGCGAGCCCCTCGATGCACGTGGCGTCACCTATCTGGCCCAGGGCCTGGCAACAGGCGATCAGCACCTTGGGCTCCTCCGTCGACTTCCGGATGGCGAGGAGCGCCTCGGCCGCAGCCGCAGTGCCCAGCGCTGCGAGACTGCGGACCGCGCCCTTGGTGGCGTCGGGGTCCTCATCCGTGGCGTACGGCGTGATGAGGTCGATCAGGTCGTCGCGCTTGAGGCGCTCGAACATGCGGAACCCAGCGCGACGAACCTTGGAGTTGTCGTCGGCGAGAGCGCTGGCCAACTCGTCCTCGAGGTCCTTGGTGACGGAGTCCGCCACCTCGAGCAGGCGGAACCGCTGCTCCACGATCGGCTCGGTGGCCAATGCCCGCTTGACCTCATTGCCGGCGAGCGGTCCCATCTCAGCGAGCAGTGCGGCCGCGATCTGCCGCACGCGCAGATCTCGCTCCTGCTTGATCACCTCGACCATGAGCGGGATTCTCTCGGCTCCCATGCTTCCGACAACCTGGGCGGCCCGGCCCTGCCGCTCAGGCTCGGCGGCGCGCAATTCCTCGATGAGCAGCGTCTGCACTGCTGGTTGCAGCGGGCGGTCGAGCAGCCTGGAGAGCGTTTCGGCGTCGGCGTAGCCTGCGTCCTGCATCTCTTGCTGCCGCGTGGTGAGGGCCAAGAGGATGCGGCTCGCCAACGGAAAGTCGCCGAACTGGATGGAGATGTTCGCCATCGCGTGCAGCACCGTCGCGAATGCGCGCAGCACCTGCGGCTCGGTTTCGCCTTCGAGCCCCTTGAGGATCTCGCTCACCGCCAGCTCGGCCATCTTGCGCTGCAGCCCGAGGATCAACAGCTCGAGCAGCGCGTGGCACGATTGAACCGTGCGCTCGCGGGTGGACGTGTCCTGGTTCTGGAAGTCGCCAAACATCTTGCGGAGCAGCTGCTGCACTAGGTCCCACTCGCCCTTCACAAGGAGTTCCTTGCCGAACCGCGGCAGGGCTTCCAGCAACGCCTCGCCCGGCTCCTCGGCGAACTGCTCCATGAACTGAGCCGTCGCCTCGACATCGGCGGTCTCGTCCTCGACGACGTCTACGTCGGCCACCAGGCTCTGCACCACGCCGATGGTGTACTGGCGCTGGTTGAAGGCGATTCCGGAGATTGCCCGCTGCTGTGCGACCTCGTCCCAGTACGCGCGGTCCGCGCCGGCGGGCGCGTCGCCCAGAGCGCCGAGCAGCGACTCGACGTCCGCCTCGGGGACGTCGGCGAGGAATGTGACGCTCGAGATCCCGACCGTGTGCATGAGATCCAGGACGCTCGTCGCCAGCACATCGTACGCCGACGTGTCGACGCGGGCGCCGTTCACCAGCAGCGACTTGTCGATGCCGGCCAGCGTCAGCAACTGGTGTCGTTCCAGGATGGGCTTGAGTGCCTCGTGGAGCCGCTGGATGGCGGTGGCCACCTGGCTGCTCTCCATGGGGTAGAGCTTCACGATCTTGGCTCCGCCCTGGAGCGCACGGAGCACCTCGGGGATCAGCGCCAGCGCGTCGGGCGCGAGTTCCACCTCCTCGGCAGTCGGTCGCCGGACTCCGGCTACTGCCTTGCGTCGCACGACGCGTGAGTAGCGCACCTGCTCGAGCTCGATGTGGGTCAGGCCGCGCTCGGCTGCAAACTGCTGCCAGTAGCCCTGGGTGATCGACTCTGGCTTGGCCTTGCTGAGGGTGTCGATCAGCGGCGCGAGCTCATCGTCACTGATCCCCTGCCTGAGCGTCATGCCTTTCAGCTCGGCTTTGGTGAGGAGCTCGCGGAAGGCGTCAGATAGGGCGGTGAACTCCGAGACATCCAGGCGCTGGCCGTTGGCGAGCAGGAAGCGCTGCTCATGCGAGAGGTGGAGCCATTCATTGCTTGCCAGAACGGCGTCCACGGCCGCCTTCACGTCGCTGACCGACTGCATCACGGCCTTGCTCTCTGGCGGGTAGAGCTGGATGTTGCGCACCGCCTTGGTGAACGCGCGCAGCACATCGGGGACGAGTGGGAGGCTCTCCGGTACGAGGCGGCGCTCCTCCTCGACCTCCGCCTCCACGATGTCGCCGGTGTACTCGGCCGCCTCGCGCGGGTCGAACACCATCTGGCTCTGTGCCAGCTGAGCGCGCTCGTAGCGCCGCGCCTTCTCCTGATTGGCGGAGCGCTTGTAGTGGTAGGCGAGCAGCGAGGCCGACGGGAGCAGGCGTTGCTCGTACAGCCCCTCCTGGTAGTTCCCGATGTGCTCGTGTAGCTCCTCACGCCGCTCCGGGTTGATCACCCCGTAGCTGATCTCCGCCACCTGCTTGCCGAGGAAGCTCATCACCTCGTCGTTGATCTGGAAGTCGAGGCTCACGAGGCCCAGTGCCTCGGCGCGATCCAGGAACTCCAGAACCCGGTTCTCGTCCACGTGGGAACTGCCCGACAGCACGCTCACCGAGACGTCGTCCCCCAGGGCGGCAGCGCGCTCGAGGATATCGCGCCCCTCGTCGTCGAGCTGGGAGATCTTCTGCATCACGATCTCCTCGAGCGAGCGCGGCAGGTACCCGTCTTCGAGCGGCGCGATGACCCACTCGTGTCCCTCCAGGCTCACCCGGTGGTCGGCCACGAGCTTGCGAATGATCTCGGCCAGGAAGAGCGGATTCCCTTGCGTCGTGGTGGCGAGCTGCTCCTCGAAGCCCTCCGGCATCCGTAGGCTGGGGAAGACGCCGCGCAGATACTCGGCGATGTCGTCGCCTCCCAAGGGGGTGAGCGGCACGCGCCGGATGCCCAGCTCGCCCTGTCGCGAGGCGCAAAACCGTTCCAGTGGGGGTGATTCTTCCTCCCGCATCAGCTTGAGAGAGTCGAGCGTGGAGCCGCACACGAACAACATCAGCTCCTTGCGCTGTATCAGCATCCGTAGCAGAAGCAGCGACGCCTCGTCGGCGTAGTGGAGATCGTCCACCAAGAAAATGAGCGGTCGGTGCTCCACGACACGCGGGAGGAACCGGACTAGCGTGCTGAAGATGCCCTGCCGCAGGTGGGTCTCGTCCTCTTCGGGAGGTGGCGCGCCGGCGCTCGCGAGTTGCGGCAGCACGTGCGACAGGTAGCCGAGCTCGCGGTCGCTGAGGCCTGGGAACACTCCCTGCCCGGAGTCCGCCCGCTCGTTCAGCAGGGCCACGAGCGCGCGGGTGATCAGATAGTATGGCCGGAAGCCCTCTTGCTGGTCGCCCGCCACGCGGATGACGCTGTAGGCCGTGTTTCCGGCCAGGTTGCTGCGCACCGTCTCGAGGAAGGACGACTTCCCCATCCCCGGTCCGCCCTCCACGAGCAGGAACTGGCTTTGCCCGCGAGCCAGCGCCTCGAGCGCGTCGGAGATGACCGCCAGCTCATCGTCCCGCCCCGCGATGCCGGTGGCGATCAGGCGGTGCAACGCGGTCTTGGGGAAGACCTTCCGTGGGTCCACCTCGCCCGCGCTGGCTGCCTGGTTGCGCCCGGACTGCTTGGCGTGATACAGCGCGGTGTCGGCGGCCTGGAACAGGGCCTTGGGGTCGCGGCCGTCCTCCGGAGCGCAGGCGATCCCGATGCTCAGTGTGATCGGCAGGGTGCCCCCCGCCTCACGCAGGCGGAAGGGCCGGTCCCGCGTCAGCTGCAGCAGGCGGTCCGCCACCTCGCCGGCCGCCTCGCGTGGCGTCTTGGGCAGCAGGAGGATGAACTCGTCGCCTGCGAAGCGGATCGGGATGCCCGTATCCCCGCCTACTTCCTTGAGCAGGGAGGCCATCCAGGTCAGTACCTGGTCGCCGGTGTCGTGCCCCTGTGTGTCGTTGATCTGCTTGAAGTGATCCAGGTCGATGATCAGCAGTGAGAGCGGATGTTCCTTGGGGCTGTCCCAGTCAACCTGGTGCTCGAGGTAGCTGCGCAGGTAGCGCCGGTTGTGAATGCCCGTGAGCTCGTCCTCGAAAACCAGACGTGACGGGTCCTTGCCCACGTGCTTGAGGAAATCCACGAGCTCGTGGTACTGGGAGGGACGACTCTCTCGGACTCCGGTCACCTTGCTGCTGTCCTCCTGGACCGACCTGGCCGGCGTGGCCGATGCCGCGTCGGATGCCGCACAAGATGTGATTCACTGAGGCACCGGGCAAACCGGCCGCGTCGGTGGCACCCGGCGGGTTCGTAAGTGGCTTAGTTTCATTCATTTACGGGGTCGGCGAAGTGACGGCCCTCACAGGTGGCGCCGCCGCGTTCGTCAGGGCGACGTCCGTAACTCGTATTACCAGTTATAGTTACGGGTAGGAGCGTGATACACCCTCCCGCGGCCGCGGCGGCTGCGAGGGAACGTCCTCGCCGCATCGGCGTATTGGCTGAAACCTCTCGCCCCGGAGCCGTTCTTGAACAGCCACACCCTGCCGCCGTTCGTGTCGCTGGCCGCCCTGGCCGTAGCCTGCGCTGGCGCCCCCGGACTCGCCGACCCAGACAGCCAGCCGGGAGCGGGTAACCCCCCACCCACCGAGATCAACCTCGAGGCGGTTGCGACGGGGCTCACCTCGCCGGTCTACCTCACGTCGCCGCCGGGCGACGCGCGCCTCTTTGTGGTAGAGCAGGGTGGGCGCCTCAGGATCATCGACAACGGACAGCTTCTCGGTGGGTCGTTTCTGGACATCAGCGCCGACATCTCGTCTGGTGGCGAGCGCGGGCTCCTGTCGCTCGCGTTCCATCCCAATTACGGCACCAACGGGTACTTCTACGTCAACTACACCGACCAGGGCGGCGACACCCGTGTCGAGCGCTACACGGTTTCCGGGAGTCCCAACGTGGCCGACGCGCAGTCGGCCAAGCTGATCTTGACGGTCGCCCAGCCCTTCGCGAACCACAATGGCGGCCTCGTGACGTTCGGACCCGACGGCATGCTGTACGTCGGCATGGGGGACGGCGGCGCCGCCGGAGACCCGGGCAACGAGGGCCAGAACAGGAACACCCTGCTCGGCGCACTGCTGCGCATCGACGTGGACGGCGGTGATCCCTATGCCATTCCGCCTGACAACCCGTTCGTGGGTCAGGGCGGAGCGCGAGGGGAGATCTGGGCGTACGGGCTGCGCAATCCGTGGCGCTTCTCGTTCGACGCAGTTGGCGGAACGCTCTACATCGCCGACGTGGGCCAGAACGCCTGGGAGGAGGTGAACGCCGTCCCGAGCACCCAAATGGGCGTGAACTACGGGTGGCGCCTCATGGAGGGGGCGCACTGCTTCAACCCTTCGACCAACTGCGACCAGACGGGCTTGGAGCTTCCCGTGCTGGAGTACGCCCACTCGCAGGGGTGCTCGGTGACCGGGGGGTACGTATACCGCGGCAGCGCCATTACCGGTTTGGGCGGACACTACTTCTACGGTGACTACTGCGCCGGGTGGATTCGCAGCTTCCGGTTGGAGAACGGGGAGACGAGGGACGAAAGGACCTGGGAGGTCGGCAGTATTGGGCAGATCTTCTCGTTCGGCGTGGACGCCTCCAACGAGCTGTACGTCCTCACGAGCCAGGGGACGGTGTATCGGTTCAACTAGGCGGCCGCGGGTGCGTCCGGCGCCAAGTGACACACCGCAGAAGAGAACCTTGCTCGTCGGCGACACAACTGCTTCACATTCCGCCGCCCGCGCCCGAGCGACGAGTTAACACCGTTCGGGTTGCGGGCTGAAACATCTCTGAGGCAAACTTCGTACGAGAGGACGCGGGGCAGAGCGCAGGGTTCACGCAACGATCTGCCGCCAACGATCATCCAATCGATATACGGCAGACGGGCTGGAGACAGGGTCTTTGGTCGAGTTCCTCAACCGCCTCAAGGCTGCAATTGGCGACCGCTACGCGATCGAGCGCGAGATCGGGCGTGGCGGGATGGCCATCGTGTATCTCGCCCAGGACCTCAAGCACGGTCGGCCGGTGGCGATCAAGGTCCTGCGGCCCGAACTCGCGGCCACGCTGGGTGCCGAGCGGTTCCTGCGGGAGATCGACACTGCCGCCCGCCTCAACCACCCCCACATCGTTCCGCTGTACGATTCCGGTGATGCCGACGGACTGCTGTACTACGTCATGCCTTACGTGGAGGGGGAGTCCCTCAGGGCTCGCATTACGCGGCAGGGCACGCTGTCTCTGAGCGAAGCCCTGCACGTCGTACGGGAAGTCGGCAGTGCCCTGAGCTACGCGCACGGTAAGGACGTTATCCACCGTGATATCAAGCCGGCCAACATCCTGCTGGCCGATGGTCACGCCGTGGTCGCCGATTTCGGGATCGCGCGAGCCATCAGCGCGTCCGGGGGTCCGAGCCTCACTCAAGCTGGCATCGCCGTCGGGACGCCCGAGTACATGAGTCCCGAGCAGGTCATAGGTGCCGAGCACATCGACGGCCGTAGCGACCTGTACAGCCTCGGGTGTGTGCTGTACGAGATGCTCTGTGGTGTGCCCCCGTTCGAGGGGCAGACGGCGCAGGCGGTGATCGCCAAGCGGTTCAAGCAGCCCAACCCGCGGCTGGACGCGCTCAACAGCGCAGTCCCGCCGGCGATCCGCGATACGCTCATGAAGGTGTTCGCTCCGGAGCCGGACGACCGATACGACTCCGCCTCCGGCCTCGTCGCGGCCCTGCGGCCGACGGTGGAGCCGCGGCAGACCCTGGCACAGCGCGTGGGGCTGCTCGGGGTGACGGGACTCTACCTGCTGGCGACCCTGATCATTCTCGCGGTCACCAGCTTCCTGGTGGTCCAGCTCGGCCTGCCCGACTGGGTCATGCCTGGAGCGGGCGTATTGTTGCTCGTCGGCCTGCCACTCGTGGTGACGGCGGGGCACGTGGAGCAACGCGTCGCACAGGGCAAGACCCCGCGACTACACTGGGTCACGTGGACAAGAACACTGCGCGGAGGAGTGCTGGCTTTGGGGGGATGGAGTCTCTTCGTCGTGGGCTTCATGGGGATGCGGCTCCTTGGCATCGGTCCTGTGGGCACGCTGGTGGCGACGGGAGTGCTCGAGGAGCGCGAGCGGATCATCGTCGCCGACTTCGCGAACCGGGCCAACGACTCTCTCCTGGCACAGGCAGTGACCGAGGCATTCCGTGTGGACCTCGCACAGTCGCCGGTCGTGACGCTGGTGGATCCGACGCACGTGGTGCAGGTACTGGGGTTGATGGACCGGTCGTCGGACGAGCGGCTCGACCCCGAGCTGGCCCGGGAGGTCGCGGTTCGCGACGGTATCAAGGCGGTGATCGCGGGAGAGGTCAGTGCAGTGGGCAGCAGTCATGTGATCTCCGTCCGGCTGCTCTCGGCAGCGGACGGGTCGCTTCTGGTGGCGTACCGCGAGACGGCTGCCGACTCGACCGAGATCATCGATGCAGTGGATCGACTCTCGGATCGCCTGCGCGAGCGGGTCGGAGAATCACTCAAGACGATTCGCAGCAGCGGCCCGCTGGAAGAAGTGACCACGACGTCGCTCGGCGCCCTGCAGAAATACTCGCAG
>JBDGYO010000326.1:0-3409 GCA_039584015.1 Gemmatimonadota bacterium
ACCGGGCGGGGTTGGCGAACGGCGGCATCACCACATGGCAGCGCAGCCGCCGCGCCACCACGAGCGGCCAGTTCGCATCCTACAGCCGGTATGTGGGAACGGCTTCGCGGCGCAGCGCGCCGAGCACGGTGCAGAGCGGTGCCCGGCGTGTGACTGGCCAGAGCGCCCAGACAGCGGGCCGCCGTGTCGCCCCGACATCGGGAGCCGCCGGCACCAGCCGGGCCAGCACCGCTGGCCGGCCGAGCATCGAGCGGCGTAACGTCTCGACGTCCAACACGCCCGGCCGGCAGGTGCAGCCCGACGGGTGGGGCATGACCGACGGACGGCGCACGGTGCGCGTGCCGGATCGGACGCCGAAGCCGGGTGCAACGCAGAACACCGGCCGGCGCGTGCAGCAGCCGACCAACTTGCAGCCACGCACCCCAGAGGGGGAACGTGGCACGCGCACCGCACAGCCCCGGTCCGGCACCGAGGGCGCGAGCGGGAGGTCGGTGTCGCAGCGCCGGCAAGCGGGCTCGGGCTCAGCGGCCGCGTCGGGCGCCGGCGGAAAGTCCGGAACGCGCCAGACGGTACAGCAGCGGAACGTGAGCCCGCGGCGTCCCACGGCGCGGCCGCCGACGCAGAGCAAGAACTCACTGCGCAGCACGCTGCGACAGATTACGAGCCCGCAGCGCACGGCACCGCGAGCCGGAGCGGCCCCCAGTAGGGCTTCGCCGGGGCGGCCAACGCTGGAACGCCGGGTGTCGCCGACCCGGTCCGTGCCGCGGCCGAGCCCGTCCCAGACCCGCTCGCAGCCGACGCGGCGCCCGTCGCAGCCTCAGATGCGCGCGCCAAGCAGGGGGAGCTCGCGCCCGCAGGTTCGGTCGAGCCCACCGCGGCCGCGCGCTGCGCCATCGCGGCCCTCGGCACCACGGGCCCGGGCACGACCCCGGCGCCCATAGCGACACCAGAGGGGAGCTTCGGCTCCCCTCTTTCGTTTCCCCTGCCTCTGGCGGCACCCCCCAGCGGGTCATAGTTTGGTGGGCGCCTGCGACCTCCCGCAGCTCGCCTGACTCCCGACTGCCACCGGAGCGCCGTCACCTGACATGATCCGCCGGTTCTTCCAGTCTCCCGTCGTCCGGACCGTGGGGTACTACATCCTGCTGGCCGTGGCCCTCGTTGTTCTGGTCAAGCTGCTCCCGTTGCTGCAGAGCGCGTTCTCGATGGAGCGCGCCCGCGAATTGTTCGGTTACAACGTGCCAGGGGCGACAGACATCCCACCCGAGCTGCAGCAGCCCGGCACCGAGGGCGCGGGAGGGTTCCTGGCAAAGCCTTACCCGGCGCTCCGCACCTTTGTGGCAATCCTCGGCGCACTGCTGCTCGCGATCCCCATTGCCAAGGTCTACATGACGACCAAGCGCGAGACGCGCTACGACCAGTCGATGGTGCACACGATCATCATGCTGCCGATCGCGGTGACGGGCATCGTGATCATGGTGCAGGGATCCCTCGCGCTGGCGTTCAGCCTCGCCGGTATCGTTGCCGCCGTGCGGTTCCGCCACACGCTGCAGGACACCAAGGACGCGGTGTACATCTTCCTGGCGATCTCGGTGGGACTCGCGGCGGGGATTGAGGCGCTCGCGGTCGCGTTCGTGTTGTCCCTTCTGTTCAACATCGTTTCCCTTTACATGTGGCGCTTCAACGTGGGCGACATCTATGCCCAGGAGGCGGTGGCGGCACCCGCCCCCAAGCTGAAGAAGGGCACCGCGACCGGAGAGGCCCCGGCGCTCCCGAGGCGCAAGCGCGGCTCTGTGTTCCTCGACGCCAAGGCGCTGCTCGCCATCCCCGAGACCGAAGAGGTCGAGCAGCCGATAGCGGCGACGATCAATCCCGAGATCAGCCTGCTGGAGTTCCAGGGCCGGGTGCTGGCGCTGGCGGAGGATCCGGCCGTACCGCTCCTCGCGCGTCTGCGCTTCCTGTCGATCTTCGGCCGCAACATCGACGAGTTCTTCATGATCAAGGTGGGCGGCCTCAAACAGGCCGTGGCCGAAGGCGTCACCAAGAAGACGATCGACGGGCGTACCCCGAAGGAGCTGCTCAACGCCATCACCACGCGGATGCACGCGCTGGTGCGGCGGCAGTACCGCTGCTTCGACGAGCTGCGCGCGCGCGGGCTCGAGCCCAGCGGCATCCGGATTCTGGAGTACGACCAGCTCGAACAGGATGCCCAGGAGTATCTCAAGAGCTACTTCGACGAGCGGGTCTTCCCGCTGCTCACACCGAAGGCCATCACGACCACGCCGGGACATCCGCTGCCCTACGTCGAGGAGTTTCTGCTCTCCCTCGCGGTGGTGGTGCGCGACCAGCGTACCGGCCGCGACCACTTCGTGGTGCTCGATGTGGCCGATGCCCTGCCCCGCTTCGTGCAACTTCCCGACGTCAACGACTTCGTGACCATCGAGGAGCTCATTCGGGCGCACATCGACACCCTCTACCCCAACCGGGAAGTGCTGGAGGTCGCTCCCTTCCGGCTCACGCGCAGCGCCGAAGTCTCGTTCGGCACCGCCACGGCCGAGACCTTCCTCGAGGTCATCGAGGACGAGGTGAAGCGCCGGCCGCAGGGGGCCGTGGTGCGCATCGAGGTGGAGCGGTCGATGCCGTTCCCGGTACGCGATCTGCTGCTCAGCCACCTGCGTCGGGAGGAGTCGGGCCAGGGAGTGCCGCTCGAAACCACGGACATCTACGAGCTGGACGGCCTCATCGATCTGGGAGCGGTGGAAGAGCTGGCCGAGCTACCACTCCCCGAGCACGAGTACCCGGTGTTCACGCCCACGGTGCCCATCGACCCCGATCGGCCGGTGCTGGACCAGCTGGACGAGCACGACGTACTGGTGCACCGCCCCTATGAGTCCTACGAGGAGACGGTCGAGCGCTTCCTCTGCGAGGCCGCCGAGGATCCCGACGTCGTCTCCATCAAGCTCACGCTCTACCGCCCGGGCGGACCGTCGCGGCTCAGCGACGCGCTCAAGAAGGCCGCCGCGGCCGGGAAAGACATTTCCGTCTTCGTGGAGGTCAAGGCGCGCTTCGATGAGGAGCTGAACATCTTCTGGGCGAAGCAACTCGAGCGCAGCGGCATCCACACGGTCACCGGTCTCGTCAAGCACAAGACGCACGCGAAGTTCGCACTCGTGGTGCGCCGCAAGGAGGACGCGCTGAAACGCTACGTGCACATCGGCACGGGCAATTACAACGCGTCCACGGCGCGGCAGTACACCGACCTGGACCTCCTGACGAGCAACGAGGACCTCTGCACCGACGCCGGGGTCCTGTTCAACGAGCTCACCGGCTCGTCCCGGCCGCCTGCGGCCGACTTCCGCAAGCTGATCGTGGCTCCTACCTACATGCTCACGAGCTTCCACGAGTTGATCAC
>JBDGYO010000327.1:0-3409 GCA_039584015.1 Gemmatimonadota bacterium
CTTCTTCGACACCTTCCCCCTGACCGGGAGCGGGAAGGTGAAACGACGGGAGCTGGCGCAGGTCGTGGGGCTGGAATTGAGTACTACGTGAGAGACATCAAGACTGGGCGGCACATGAGTGCCGCCCCCGATGATCAGACGAGCCACCCGCACAACGCGGCCCTGCTGATCGACTTCGACAACGTCACCATGGGGGTTCGCTCGGACCTCCAGGCCCAGTTGAGGAAGCTCCTCGACTCGGAGATCATCAAGGGGAAGGTCGCGGTCCAGCGGGCCTACGCGGACTGGCGTCGCTATCCCCAGTACATCGTGCCGCTGTCCGAGGCATCGATCGACCTGATCTTCGCCCCGGCGTTCGGGTCCAACAAGAAGAACGCCACGGATATCCGCCTCGCCATCGACGCGCTGGAGCTCGTCTTCACGCGGCCGGAGATCGGGACCTTCATCCTGCTTTCCGGCGACTCCGACTTCTCCAGCCTGGTGCTGAAGCTCAAGGAGTACGGCAAGTACATCATCGGCGTGGGGATTCGGGAGTCGTCCAGCGATCTCCTCATCCAGAACTGCGACGAGTACTACAGCTACACCGAGGTCACCGGGCTGGCCAAGGAGGGCGAGGTCGAGTACCTGCGCCGCGATCCGTGGGAGCTGGTGGTCGAGGCCGTGTCGCAGATGAAGCGAGAGCGCGACGTGATGCGCTCGGATCGGCTCAAGCAGGTGATGCAGGCCATCGATCCGAACTTCGACGAGAAGGAGACCGGTTTCAACCGGTTCAGCCGGTTTGTGACCGCGGCGGCGGGCCGCGGGCTGCTCACGCTCGAGAAGCTGGACAATGGGCAGTACGCGGTGGAGCTGGGATCCAACGCCAACGTGCCGCCCGAGCAGGAGGCCGAACTGCGGAGCGGGGAGCAGGCTTCCAGGGAGTCGAGAGGCCGCCGCAAGCGGCCCTCCCGGCGCCGCGGCGACGGCGAGGGGAGGCAACGGAGCCGCGACGGCGAGGCGAGGCAACGGGGCCGCGAAGGCGAGGCGAGACAACGGAGCCGCGAGGGCGAGGCGAAGCGAAAGGGCGTCACCCTCGGTGAGGCGTTCAATCTGTTGCGGCAGGCACTCACGGCGCTGGGCGCCGCGGGTGAGAAGGCCACCGAGGCCGATGCGGCTCGCGCGAAGATGATCGAGCTGCTCGGCGACGAGTCGGATCCGGTGTTCGACCGGTCCCGCTTCCAGCGGCTCATGCGCCAGGCGCACGACGCCGACGTCATCGAGTTGGCCAAGGGCGACGGGGACGTGTACCAGCTCAAGCTCAATCCGCTCTCGACGCCGGAGTCCGACTTCATCGAGCCGGAAGTGGAGCCGGAGGCAGCGCCCGTCACGGCCGATGACGACGGAGCCGAGGAGAGCGCTGCCCCGCGACCACGCCGCTCGCGCTCGACCACCAAGAAGGCCAAGAAGACGACCAAGACGGCCAAGACGACCAAGGCCGCCAAGACGACGAAGCGGAAGACCGCCAAGTCCAAGACCAGCAAGTCGGCCAAGTCCGCCAAGGGTCGCGGTCGTTCCAAGGCCGAGGCCGAGGCCGAGGTGCCGACGGCACCCTCGGCGGAGCCGGCACCCTCCCAAGCCCAGCGCGACGAGGGAGAGGGACGGGCGAAGCAGCGGCACCCCCGATACCGCCGCGGCTCGCGGGGTGGGGAGCGTGTGCGTAAGCCCGCTGAGGGTGAGGCGGAGCAGAAGCCGGCGACGGACGAGACGGCCCAAACACCGGCGGGGCGGCCCACGTCCTCCGGAACCCGGTCGTTGCGGCACAGGGGTGGCACCCGGCGTGGCAGGGGTGCGCCGCGGCGCGAGCAGGAGGGGGCGGAACCGCCGCGCGGCCAGGAGCCCACGGGCGGCGGGCGTACGGGGCGTGTTGAGCCGGCAGCGCCGGCTCCCAAGGCCGAGTCCTCGCCGGCCCCCAAGGCTGAGTCCTCGCCGACTCCCAAAGTCGAGCCCGCGCCGGCTCCCAAGGCCGAGCGAGCCCCGGCTCCCAAGGCCGCGCCGCAGGAGGAGGAGTCCGGCGAGGGCGGTGGGCTGCTGCGCCGCATGACGGCGGCGCTCTCCAAGGTCGTGAAGGGTCCCGACTCTGAGTGAGCGGCTCACCCCTTCCGATTGAGTTCTACGCGCGCGACACCGAGAGTGTCGCGCGCGCCGTTTTGGGGTGCGTGCTGCAGACCCGTGTAGACGGGCAGCGTACGACGGGGCGGATCGTGGAGGTCGAGGCGTACCTGGGACCCGACGACCCTGCCGCCCATGGCTACCGCAACCGGCGCACCCGGGGCAACGCCGCTCTGTACGGCCCGCCGGGCACGTCGTACGTGTATCGCAGCTACGGCGTGCACTGGTGCTTCAATGCCGTGACGGAGCGGGAGGACCTTCCCTCCGCCGTGCTGGTCCGAGCGCTGCAGCCGCTGGAGGGCCTGGAGGCGATGGCGCGCCGCCGCGGGATGGACGACCCACGCCTGCTCTGTGCCGGCCCGGGACGGCTGTGCCAGGCCTTGGGGATCACCGGGGAGCACGACGGTCACAGTCTCGCGACCGGTCCGATACGAGTGCTGCGATCGAAGATCGGCGCGCCGGTCGCCGTCGCCGTGGGACCGCGCATCGGCATTACGAAGGCGACCGACTGGCCGCTCCGGTTCGTCGAGCAGGGGTCACCCTGGTTGTCGCGCCGGGGGCCGAGTAGCTGAACGAGGCGCAGGGCCGAAGAACAGAGGGCCCGGACGACGCTGTCCGGGCCCTCGGCATATCGTGACCGGAGGGGGACGGCTACGGCTGGGTCGTCACCTCGGTGTGCGACGAGGTGAGCGCGAAGCGGATCCCTGCCATGAACGCGTGCATGGAGCTCGTGATCAGGAAGCTGTCGGAGGCCGGCATGAAGTGATAATCGCCGAACACCGCGAGGCGTCCCAGCCTCAGCTGGATACCGCCCGCCAGCGCGAGGAACGCCGCGCTGCGTGCCTGCTCGATCGCCACCTGGGCGGCTGCCACCTCTGCGTCGGTCTCGGTCCCGGTGCTCACGGTATCGGCGTCAGTGACGTTCTGGATCTCGAACCCCAACCCCACATAGAGCTGGAAGGCGCCCGACCATGGCACCGCGTAGACCAACGCCTGCCACCGCTGGCTGCGGGTGAACGCCACCTGGCTAAAGCCTGTGGGGCTCAGGTTGTTGACCACCGCTGAGGTGGTGTTGTCGTCGTACACCATCTGATCGAACGCCAGGTACAGGCCGCCCTGCCGCTTGGTGATGAACCACGAGGCGCCTATGCCGTAGGCATTGTCCCAGTTCGTGCTGGTCGGGGTCTTGTACAGCATGATGTCGCCCTGGGCACCCCAGTACCACCTGTCCTGCCACCCCTGGTCCTGGCCGAGCGCAGGC
>JBDGYO010000039.1:0-18935 GCA_039584015.1 Gemmatimonadota bacterium
AGACCACGGTGACGATGGTGCAGAGGAGGGGGCGATGATGAAGAGACTCGCATTGCTGCCAGCGCTGCTCCTCGTGGTCGGAGCCTGTGAGCCGGCCGTCGAGGGCACAGTGACCCTGCGCGAGGCCGACTCGCCGTTCGTCGCCTTCAACGTGTGGGTGAAGGCGGGCTCGCAGAACGATCCCGCGGGCAAGGAGGGCCTCGCTGCCCTCACGGCGAACCTGATCTCCGACGGCTCGACCACGCAGGACAGCTACGACGATATCCTGGCCAAGCTGTACCCCTTGGCAGCCGGGTACGGCTACCAAGTCGACAAAGAGATGACGGTGTTCCGGGGCCGAATCCACACGGACAACCTGGACGCCTACTACGAGCTGTTCCGCAACTCGATCCTCTCGCCCGCGTGGAGCGAGGAGGACTTCGAGCGCGTGAAGTCCCAGACCATGAACTACCTGGAGCGCACGCGGCGGTACGGTCGTGACGAGGAGCTCTCCAAGGAGCTGCTCTTCGCCATGGCGTATGAGGGGACGCCGTACGCCCACCCAGAGGAAGGCTACGTCCAGTCCGTGGAGTCCATCACGCTGGACGACGTGAAGCAGTTCTACGCCGATCATTACCTCGCGAACAACGTCTTGGTGGGTATCGGCGGTGGCTATGCGAGGGGCTTCGTGCAGCAGGTGCGTGCTGACTTTGACGCCCTGCCCACCGGGGAAGTGATGCAGCCCGCGGCGCCGCAGCCCAGCATGCCCGACGGCATCAAGGTTTTGATCGTTGAGAAGGACGTGGATGCCACGCCGATCTCGATGGGCTTTCCCACGGCGTTGAAGCGGGGCCACGAGGACTTCTGGCCCATGGTCGCCATGAACTCCTGGTTCGGCGAGCACCGCGAGTCGTTCAGCCACCTGTACAACGTGATCCGCGAGACGCGCGGCATGAACTACGGTGACTACAGCTACATCGAGGCGTACCCGCGGGGCTACACCACACAGGTGCCGCCCACGAACGTCTCGCGTCAGAGCCAGCTGTTCGAGATCTGGATCCGTCCGATCTCCCTTACGGCGCCGGGCAATCTGCACGAGCGCACGCTGTTCGCGACCCGGGCGGCGTGGAGGGAACTCAATCTCATCGTCGACAACGGCATGACGGAGGAGACGCTGGGCGACACCAAACAGTTCCTGCGCAACTATGCACTCAACTGGGGGCAGACCATCAGCCGCCGCCTGGGCTACGCCATGGACGACGCGTTCTACGGCATGGATCCGGGGTATCTCAGCGAGATCCGTCCGGGCCTCGACGCCCTCACCCTGGAGCGGGTGAACACGGCCATTCAGGAGCACCTGCAGTACGACAACATGTGGGTGGTGTTCATCACGGCCGACGCGCAGGCGATGAAGCGCAAGCTGCTCCGCGGCGTGGCCACGCCGATCACCTATGCGGGTGAGAAGCCGCCCGAGTTACTCGCAGAGGACGAGATCATCGCGAGCTTCCCGATTCCGGTGCAGGAGGACGACATCACCATCATCGGGATCGAGGAGGTGTTCGAGCGGTAGCTGATCGACAGTTCCAGTCGTCGATTTGACAACGGGGCCGGTGAGCGTGATGCTTGCCGGCCCCTTCTCATGACGCGCGAAACCTTTGCCACCCGCTTCGGCGTGCTGATGTCCATGATCGGCGTCGCCGTCGGCCTGGGAAACGTCTGGCGCTTCCCCTACATGGTTGGGAGGTTCGGTGGCGCCGCGTTCGTACTGTTCTACCTGCTGGTGGTGGCGGCGATCGGGGTGCCGGCGCTCATGGCCGAGTGGGTACTGGGGCGGCACACGCGCAGGGGGCCGGTCGGGGCGTTCGATCGCGCGGGTGCTCCCTTCGGCCGGCAGCTGGGCTGGCTCTTCTTCTGCGGCGTGACCGCCGCGACCGCCTACTACGTGAACGTCATCGGCTGGGTCGCGTTTCACGGGCTCGCCGCGCTCGCGACACCACTCGGTGCTTCCGTGAACGCGGCAGCCATTCTCCCCCCGGAGAGAGGGTTCGCGGCCAGCTCCTTCTTGCTCCAGGTAGCGTGCACCACCGCGATCATCGCTGGGTGCGCCGCGATCTTGCTGAAGGGACTTCGCACGGGCATCGAGCGCGCCAGCGTGCTGATCATGCCCCTACTCCTCGTGGTGCTCCTGGTGCTGATCGCCCGCTCAGTCACGCTGCCCGGCGCCGCCGAGGGACTCCGCTGGTACGCACTCAAGCTGAGCCTGGCCGACCTCAAACCCGGCGTGATGCTCGCGGCCCTGGGGCAGGCCGTGTTCTCGCTCGCCCTGGGTGGCACCTACATGGTGATCTACGGCTCCTACTTGCGCGGCAGCGAGGATCTGCGGCCAAGCGCGGCGCTCACGGCCGCCGGCGACACGACGGTGGGGCTGTTGGCCGGGCTCGCGATCTTCCCGGCGGTGTTCGCGCTCGGTCTGGAGCCAAGCAGCGGCCCGGGGCTCATCTTCTCGACGCTTCCCGGGTTGTTCGCCCGGCTGCCCGCGGGGTGGGTATTCGCGCTGCTGTTCTTCGTCGGACTCTCGGCGGCGGCCTACCTCTCGGCGGTGGCGGCGTTCGAGGTGCTGGTGGCCGGCCTGACCGATAATACAGGAGTCAGCCGGCAGCGGGCCGTGGGGCTCGTTTGCGGCCTCGTCTTCCTCCTGGCGCTCCCGCCCATGATCAACATGCGGATCTTCGTGCCTTGGGATCTCACGTTCGGGTCGGGGATGCAGACGCTGGGCGCGGTGTTCGCAGTCGTCACGGTGGGATGGGCGATGAAGCGGGCCGACGTCCTCGGAGAGCTAGCAGCCAGCAGCGGCTCGCGCTGGGTGCGGTGGCTCTACTGGTGGATCCGTTACGTGATCCCGGGAGCGATTCTGGCGGCGGGCGTGTGGTGGTTCCTCAGCGAGGTGTTGGGAGTGGCGTCGGCACCGTAGCGGGAGGTTCTGGCGCTACGCTGCCAGAGCCGTTTGCAGCTGCGCCAGATGCTCGTCGGTGAGCCCCTCCATCTCGAAGAGCGAGACCCCCGCGGCGCCTGCCTGCCGCGCAATGCGCACCGCCTGACCGAGCTCGGCGGGAGAGAGGCTGGGAAGAAACAGGCCGGCATACAGTGGAGAGCCTGCCGGTAGTGCCGCCACGCCCTCCTGCGTGGCCGCCCCGACCCAGGGCAGGTCCTCCTCATAGAAGTTGTGGTACAGCATCGGGAAGAACGCGTCGAGCGGCCACTGCTCCCACGCCTGTCGTACCAGCGCGCGCGCCAGCGTCGGAGTCGGGAACACTGCTGCGGTAATGCGCTTTCCCCGCGCGTGCACGACTTCGGCCAGGTCCCCTACCAGGCCGGTGACGCTGTCCCACCTGAACTCGCGCCAGGCGGCGTCCTGGCTGGGATCTCGGAGATCGAGCGGATCGGTACCCGTCAGCTCCCGAAACGTCTCGCGGCACACGTCGCAGTAGCAGAAGTCGAACTCCGGGTACTCGCGATCCTGCACCAGGTCATACTTGAACCAGAGTCCGACCGGCAGGATCACATCCGAGTGACGGATGTAGTCGAGGTGCACGCCGTCGATGGTCGGGTCGCGCGCGATCTCGTCCACCACGCCACGCAGATACTCGCGCACCGGCTCGCGGGTCGGACAGAGCCACTGGTAGTACGGCACGTAGGGCGGGTGGCCGAGGCTCGACTCTCCGTTTCGGCTCACCGTGAACCATTCGGGATAGCGCTGCTTGACCCACTCGTCGCTGTTGCGGTTGAGCATCCAGGTCCAGCGGTGGAACGCGAGCCCTTCGGCGTGCGCCGCGCGCGACAGTAGCTCGCCGTCACCGCCGCCGACTAGCGCGCCCTCGATCCCCGCCGCGCGGACCCGCGCGAACCGCCGCTGCCACCCATCGAGCTCGTAGTCCCGGTCGCCGTGGACCCAGGTCCAGTTGTCGGGTAGCGGTGCTTCACGCTCACCGCAGCCAACGAAGCTCAGCGCCGGGAGGGCGCCGAGACCGAGTGTCGCCTTGCCGAGCGTGTCGAGGAACGCCCTCCGACGCATCACTCCCTCCAGATCTTCCCGTCCTGGCGGATGTACCAGGTGCCGGTCTCTCTTGGGAGTGAAAGGACGTAGCCGTCGGCTGTGGTCCCGAGAACGGGTTGGAGGTTCCGCCGAGCGAACCACTGGGTGTTCACGCTCAACTCCTCAAGCGTCTCTCCATAGCGACCATGCTGCTCCATATACGCGCGCTGCGCATAGTACACCAATCGGAGTGCCCAGCGCACATCCTCGTCGAGAGGTGGCCGGAACGGGACGTTGGGAGCGATGATACGGACACCCGGCAATACGGAATGCGTGCCCGGGGGAAGCTGGTCGCTGAACTGCACGATGCCCCACATCTCGGGCATGTGCATGTTCACCGCGTGCTGTGGCGTCCAGACCCAGTTGTGCTCCGGCAGTGGCTCACCGGTCTGCGGATCCGTCACCTTGCGATACTCACCGTCCACCACCTCCACATCCCACTGCACCCTGGAGAAGTTGACACGCCACTGTTCTCCGCCGCGGGGGGGGCGACCCTCCGGTGCGTACTCCCTGAGGGCCTCCCAGGGTAATGCCAGCTCCACGACCCACGCGGTGTCCAGGTCGGACGGATCGTTGATGGTGCCTTCCACGCGAGTGGCCACCTTGAGCCCCTCGATATCCCACTCGTGGAGCGCCGGTCCGCCGTCCCGATAGGGCTTCTTCAGGAGCAGGTCGAACACGGTGCCGAGCGCGTTGACCTCCAGCTCGTAGTAGTCGTGCGTGTCGCCGTCGGGATCGATGAACACCTCGAAATCGTTGTCGTGATAGATGACGGCATCCCGATCCGTCAGTGTGGCCCACACGTGCGGCTCCCCCAGCCGCGCGAGGATATAGAGATAGTCATCGTCCCACAGCATGTAGACGACAACGTCCAATGCGGGTGGAGGCTTGCTCCGCCCCTCGATGTCCACAAAGCCCTGGATCTCATACGGTATGTACCCGGAGTACTGCACATCGAGGCGCCCGTCGATCAGCGGTGGAGGCTCAGCGCGCGGGCAGACGATATACCGCAGCGTCGGCGACCTCGACGGCACGACCTGTTGGGCCCGCGCCGTCGGTACAGCAACGAGAGCCCCCAACAACAGTGCAATGCGGCGCGTGACGAACATGAGTGTCATTCAGCGACGAGCGACGTGAAGCTCCCTAGCGTCCGATCCGCACCGGCAGCCGCTTCTGGCCCCAATCTCCTGGAGCGCCATCGAACACACCCGCGCATGGGGTGCCGCACTTGGTGCAGCGGCCGTCGTCGGTGAGGTGCCAGTCCCGCAGGATGTACCAGTCGCGCGCGATGACCACCTGGCCGCACTCGTGGCACAGGGTGCTGTCACCCTCGGCGTCGTGCACGTTGCCGGTGTAGGCGTAGCGCACGCCGTTGGCGAGCGCGATGCGGCGCGCCCGGCTGAGCGTAGCCGGCGGCGTGGGCGGCACGTCCAACATCTGGAAGTCGGGGTGGAACGCCGAGAAGTGGAGCGGCACGTCCGGCCCCAGGTGCTGCATCACCCACTGCGATAGCTCCTCGAACTCCGCATCCGAGTCATTCTTGCCGGGAATCACGAGAGTCGTCACCTCGAACCACACGTCCGTCTCGTGCTTGAGGTAGACCAGCGTGTCGAGCACCGGCTGGATGTGCCCCTTGGTGAGCTGCCAGTAGTAGACCAGCGTGTCGAGCACCGGCTGGATGTGCCCCTTGGTGAGCTGCCAGTAGAAATCCTCCGTGAACGCCTTGAGATCTACGTTGGCGGCATCCATGTGGCGGTAGAACTCCTGGCGTGGTTCGTCGCACACGTACCCGGCCGTCACCGCCACCGTTTTGATCCCCCGCTCACGACACGCCTGCGCGACGTCGATCGCGTACTCGTGGAAGATCACGGGATCGTTGTACGTGAACGCCACGCTGGCGCACCCCAGCTGTGCCGCCGCGTCGGCCAGTCCCTCCGGTGACGCCGTGTCGGCCAGCGTGTCGATCTCACGCGACTTACTGATGTCCCAGTTCTGGCAGAACTTACACGCCAGGTTGCAGCCGGCGGTGCCGAACGACAGCACGGGCGTGCCGGGATGAAAGTGGTTCAGCGGCTTCTTCTCGATGGGATCCACGCAGAACCCGCTGGAGCGGCCGTACGTGGTGAGCACGACCTTGCCGTCCTGGCACATGCGCACGAAGCACATGCCGCGCTGCCCTTCGCGCATGTGACAGTACCGCGGGCACATGTCGCACTGGACGCGCCCGTCTTCGAGCGTGTGCCAGTACTTGGTGGGAACGACCGATGCTGCGACTTCCGCCATGGCTGCGGCCCTCAGAGGCGCCTTATTAAGGATAGACGCAGAGGGGTCGTAGGAACAGCAGGAGCGTGCGCGAGAGCGCCCTCAGCACCTCCAACCAGAAACGGCGGGCCTCGGCCCGCCGCTTTCTACCGCAGCCAGCGAAAGACGCGCCTGGCTATCTCGTGCAGCCGGCCCCGGTAGGGTGGGAAGAGGAATCGTACTAGCGCCGGCTCGTGCTGCCGCACCACCGGACGGGCATGCGACATGGCCAGGAATCCATGGTGGCCGTGATACGTCCCCATGCCGCTCGTGCCCACGCCGCCGAAGGGCAGCTCGGAGCTCACGTAGTGCAGCAGGGTGTTGTTCACCATGGTCCCGCCGGCTGGGATCTCGCGCTGGAGCCGCTCGATCACCTGCTCGTCCCGACTGAACACGTAGGATGCGAGCGGCTTGCCATTCACCCGCGCGAGCCGCACGGCCTCCGCCAGATCGCTGTAGCTGAGAACCGGCAGCACTGGGCCGAAGATCTCGTCCTGCATCACCGGCGCATCGGCCGTGACCCCCGAGAGCACGGTCGGCGACATGTAACGACTATCGGCATCCCACACCCCGCCGACCTCGATCCGCGCTCCCCCAGCCACGGTACCTTCGATGAGGTCCACCAGGCGATGGAAGTGGGGGGGATCCACGATTCGCCCATAATCGGGGGAGGCCCGCCGCTCAGTTTCGTCACGCCCGTAGAGTTGTGCCACTGCATCGCGCGCGGCAGCAAGGAACTGCTCGACCACCGACGAATGCACGAGCGCGAAGTCCGGGGCGATGCACGTCTGCCCGGCGTTGAAGAACTTCCCCCATATCACGCGCTGCGCTGCGGCCCGGACGTCAGCGGAGGCGTCGACCACGGCCGGCGTCTTGCCGCCCAGCTCGAGCGTCACCGTCGCCAAGTGTCTGGCGGCGGCGGCCATCACGGAGCGGCCCACCTCGGTACCGCCCGTGAAGAAGAAGTGATCGAACGGGAACTCGAGCAGCGCCTGCCCTACGTCGGGTCCACCCTGCGCCACCGCTACCTCCGCCTCGTCGAACACCTCGCCGATCAACGACTCGAGCAATGCCGCCGTGGCCGGCGCCCTCTCCGAGGGCTTGATCACCACGCAGTTGCCGGCGGCGATGGCAGCCACCAGCGGATTCACGATGAGGCTGAAGGGATAGTTCCAGGGGGCCATGATGAGCACTACGCCGCGGGGCTCGTACACGATCCGGGCGGAGGTGCTGGCGAGCGCGATGGGCGTCCGGGCGCGCCGGGCCCGCATCCAGCGCGGCAAGCGCCTGACCGCGTAGCCGATCTCCATCAGTGCCTTGTGGATCTCGGCGATCTCCGACTCGAAGGGGGAGCGGCGCAGATCCGTGCGGATTGCCTCGATGATCTCGGCCTCACGCTGCTCGATCGCCCGTCGCAGACGCTTCAGCCGTTCGCGCCGCTCGCCCGCCGTGGTGCGTGCCATGATCGGGGCGTGCTCCCGCTGGCGCGACAACAGATCCAAGAGTCTTGGGTCAACCATTGAAGGGATCACGTTACTCACTGGTTCACTCCTAGGGGAGGCCTGCGTACCTGGCACCCTCGAAAACCGGCGTCACCGCGCAAAAGACCGCCCGGCGCAAGCGCCGGACGGCCTTCAGCAATGAAACGAGTACTTCGTGGGGTGCGGGTGTGCGTTACTCCCCGCGCTTTGCCTCCCTGATGCCCACTTTCACCAGGTCCCGAGTCGGCAGGTAGTACACCTCGATGACTACCCCCGTCTTATCCGCCACGTCGAGCGTGAACACCTCGGGACTGTGGCCATTCGCATGGTTGCGCTTGGGGCGCGCAGCGCGCACCGACGCGGGAAGCGGCACCGTGTCCCCCTTGCGGGGCACCAGATGGCACTTCGTGAGCCAATCGGAGAGGTGGGGAAGCACGCCGACGAAGTCGTCGCCCCAAAGGGTGCACTCGACCCTGAACGGCCTGCGAAACATAGAAATCTCTGCCCCCTCTCAGGTCCAACTGCCGCTATCGTACACCGTACGACAGCAGCGAAAGGTACCGTCGTACCGTGTACGAGTCAAGGTCCTGTAGGTGCTTCCCCTACTTGGAGTTGCGCGACTGGACAACTCCCGTACCATGTGCGATTGTAGGGCCCATCATGATCCTCAAGCGACGTAAGAAGCCCCCCCGCGACAGCAGCGAGGCGCGCGACGCCCTCATCGACGCGGCGCTACGCGTCATCCAGGACCCCGACCGGCAGTTCGACGCGCGCGCCGTGGCCGGCGAAGCCGGCCGCAGCCTCGGCACCCTCACCTTCCACTTCCGCGAGAAGGGACTGTGGGAGCTGCGCGAGGCGGTGGCTGCCAAGGGGTTCGACATGCTGGCTCATGCAGCCCGCGAGGCGGGCGAGGAACCCGGCACTCCGGAGGAGCGGCTGCGGAACATGGCGCACGCTTACGTGCGCTTCGCCTCGGAGCACCCCCGCCTCTACCTCCTGATGTGGGCCGATACGTGGGGACCCACGGTCGAACGGGGACGGCAGGAAGTGCGCACCGTGGCACACGAGCAGATCGCCCGGTGCCAGGATGCGGGCCTCTTCCGACCGGTCCCGGTGGAGCGGTTCGAGTACTCGGGTCAGGCACTGCTCCACGGCATTGCGGTGCTGCACCTCGAGGGACAGATCTCGCACGAAGAGCTCGGGCAATACCTGGACAGCGCCCTCGAGGATCTGTTCGACGGCTTCAAGGTGAGGGACTGATGCTGCGCCGTGAGGACCGGGGAAGCGTGGCTGTGCTGCACATGGATCACGGCAAGGCCAACGCGCTGGACGTGGAGCTGATCGGTGCCATCGACGACGCGCTCGGCGAAATCGAGCGCGCCGGCAGCCACAGCGCCGTCGTGCTCACCGGCACCGGCTCCATTTTCTCCGCCGGGGTCGATCTGTTCCGCTTCCTCGAAGGCGGCGAATCGTACCTCGAACAGTTCTTCGACGCGATGGTGCGCTCGTTCCGCGCACTGTTCGCCTTTCCGGGTCCGCTCGTCGCCGCCGTGAACGGCCACGCGATCGCCGGCGGTGCGGTGATGGCGGCGGCAGCCGACTACCGCATCATGAGCACGGGCAAGGCGAAGATCGGCGTTCCCGAGCTGCGCGTCGGCATCCCGTTCCCCGTCGCGGCAATCGAGATCCTGCGCTTTGCGACCTCGACCCAGCATCTGCAGGAGTTGGTGTACCTCGGCCGCGCTTACGCCGTGGAAGAGGCACACAAGGTCGGGCTGATCGACGAGATCAGCGAGCCCGTCGAGCTACTAGACCGCGCGCTCCACGTCGCACAGAGCCTGGGATCGATGCCGCCGGCCCGGTTCGGCATCACTAAACGCCAGCTGCGCGCGCCCGCGCTGGATCGCATCGAGCGCTTGTCCCCCAAGATTGATCCCGCGGTGCTTGAGGGCTGGAAGGCGCCCGAGACGCATGAGGCGATTCGGGCGTACGTGGGGGCGACCTTGGGAAGGAACCGGTAGCTCACCACGAGTGACGGCTCCGGAGATGCAACTAGCCACACCTACACCAGCCGCCGAACGCATCGCCGCACTGGACCTGCTCCGCGGCGTAGCCCTCCTCGGCATCCTGGCCATGAACATCCAGGCGTTCGCGATGCCGGGAGCCGCGTACCTCAATCCCACGGCTTACGGCGACCTCTCGGGCCTGAACGGCTGGGTGTGGCGGCTCGGCCATCTGCTGACCGACCAGAAGTTCCTCACGATCTTCTCGATCCTGTTCGGCGCCGGCATGGTGCTCATCGCCCAGCGCGTCGAGGCCAAGGGCGGGAGACCGGGCAGGGTCCACCTGCGTCGCACGGTGGGCCTGCTCGTCCTCGCGCTGCTGCACGCGTACCTGCTGTGGGCGGGTGACATCCTGGTCACCTACGCTCTCTGCGCGCTCGTGGTCTTCTGGTTCCGGAGCCTCCGCCCCCGGACGCTGCTCGTCCTGGGCGTGCTCGTCATGTCTGTGCACACCGCCTTGTATCTCTTGTTCGCGACATCTCTGCCGTACTGGCCGCCCGAGAACATTGAAGGGGTCCGGGTCTTCTGGAATCCCACGACCGAGCAAATCAGCAGCGAGATCGCGGCCTACCAGGGTAGCTGGCTCGCACAGATGGAGTACCGGACCTCGTCCTCTCTCGCCTTCCAGACGCTGGTCTTCTTGGTGTTCACGGGCTGGCGGGCCGCCGGGCTCATGCTCATCGGGATGGCGCTCTACAAGCTGGGAGTGCTCAGCGCCCTCCGGTCGAGGCGGTTCTACGTGACGTTGGCGGTCGTCGGGTTCGCGGTGGGGCTCCCCATCATTGCTTATGGCGTCGCCTGGAACTTCGCGGCGGGATGGAGCCTGTACTCGATGTATGCAGGCTCCCAGTTCAACTACTGGGGCGCGCCGTTCGTGAGCCTGGCGTACATCGGGATCGTGATGCTGGTGGCCCAGTCAACGCGAATGCGAGTCGTCACGTACCCCTTCAGAGCCGTGGGCCGCATGGCCCTGAGCAACTACATCTTCCAGACGCTGGTGTGCACCACCCTGTTCTACGGACATGGCCTGGGACTGTTCGGGGAGGTCGAACGCACCGGTCAAGTGCTGATCGTGCTCGGCGTGTGGGCGCTGCAGCTGATCGTGTCGCCGCTGTGGCTACGGCGCTTCCGGTTTGGACCGTTGGAGTGGTTGTGGCGCTCGTGGACGTACCGCGGGTGGCAGCCCATGCGCGTGGAACCGGTGGGCTAGCGTCGCCGCGGCTCGTACCCCTCGCCGCGCAGCCTGGCCACCTCCGCGCGGGCCCGGTCCACCGCCAGCTGGACCACTTCGTCGCCGTTCTCCCACGCCGCGATGAACCGCTCGTACGCCTCGATCGCTCGGTCCCCTTCGCCCAGCCGCTGGTACAGCGCGCCCAGCTCCGCCCGCGTGCGCACGAGCACGACCCCACCGCCGATCGCGTCGATCTCATCAAACAGCTCGTACGCTTCGACCGCGGCCTGTAGCTCACCCAGCTGCACCAACAGGTCCGCCCACGCATAGTGGCGCCGACGGCCCGGCGACCCTGACAGCTCCGGCGTATCCCGATCATAGAAGTGGATGTTCAGCCGATGGCGTGCGGTGGCGGTGTCGCCGCGCTCGAGGGCGAGGTGCGCCAGCATCGTGTGCCAAGTACGCGACCCGGTCGTGTCGATGTCCGCCAGGAAGCGCGACAGCAGCGTCGTGTCGCGTGAGCCCATGTAGGTGAGCAGCATCGTCGAGCTGGAAGCCGTGAGCCGCCGCTGGTACCCGTCCGTGCCCCGCTCGTACTCGCGCGCCAGGAGGTCGAGCCACGCGTGTCCCGCGTCACTCAGGCGAGGGCTTTCTGCACTGAGCGACGCGAGTAGCTCCAGATCGGCGTACTGGGTGACCTGGTCCTTCGTGTAGGGTACGCCCCCCCCTCCGGACACGGTGTCCACGGGTACCACCCCCAGGAGCAGCGACAGGACCCGCGTGCTCTCATCGTTCATCGCCGCGGCACGGAGCACGAAGAAGATCCGATCGGGAGCAAGCTCCGTGAGGAGTTGCAGCGTCGCACGATCATCGGCGATGGCCTCACGCATGAGCACCCCGGCAGGTCCATACTCGCCCTGCTGGTGCGCGCTCCAGGCCTCCCAACCTCCTGCCAACGCGTCTCTTCCCTCGGCTCGCAGCACGGCGATCTGGCTCTGCGCTTCCTCGTAGCGCTCCTCGTCCAGCAGCAGCGCGAGCAACACCGCCCTCGCCCGAGTCGAGGCGGGCGCCGCCTCCACCCACGCATACGTGGCCTCCACCTGCGCGTCGCGGGCCTCCTCACGCAGCCGGTCCACCCGGCGCTGGCCATAGCGCGTTACCAGCGAGTCCTGCGGCGCGTATACGGCCGAGTCGGACAGACAGAGCCAAGGATTGTTCCCGCCACACGAAGCCAGCACGTTGGTGATGTGCAGGTAGGCGAGCACGTACGCCGAGTCGAGTTCCAGCGTGCGGCGGAAGGCGTTCAGCGCGATGCCGAGATTCCCGGCGGTATCTGCATGCGGGAAGTTCGCTGCGGCGTCGTGGAAGTGCGCCTCCCCAAGCTGATACCAGGCTTCGAGGTCAGTCGAGTCGCGCGCGATCATCTGCTCCACGATCTCGCGAGCGCGGCCGTACTGTCCCGCGTCGTACGCGGCGTAGAACCGCGCGAGCATGCGGTAGCGCGGGGGCAGGGTCTCACTGTAGCGCTGAACCTTGGCGATCAATTCCCGACGGCTCTGCGCGTCGGTGCGCTCCAGCCCTGCCCACCCGTCGGCATCCACCAGTCGCATGTAGGCGAGCGCAAACGTGGAGTCGATCGCGACGGCCCGCTCCAGGTGCGCCCGTGCAGAATCGATTTCCAGCAGTTGCAGGGCCTGAATGCCGGCCAGGTACGCGCGGTACGCTTCCAGGGAGCGCGTCGTTTGGGCTGTGAGTCCCGGCACCTCCCCGGTCGGGGCGCCGCTCACGTCCAGGATGCGCGCGGCCAGCGAATCGAACAGCGGCCGCGGGTCGGTGGTCGCCCCCGCTCGAACGATCTCCGTGGCAATGCGCTCGCCGGTGGCGACGTCGTGCACCTTGGCCTCGACCGCGATGGAGTCGCGCTCCCGACGAATGTCCCCCAGCACGAACGTGCCGACGCGCGCGTCCATGGCCATGTCCTGCGCGGCGTCAAAGTCGATGTCGGCGGCCGAGTCCAGGCCGCGCCGCCGAATGAGCGAGCTCGTGCGCTCGTCGTCGTAAACGCGCATGTCCTCCCAATGCCCAACCGCGAGGCCCAGGAGGTTCATGGAGGCTTCCTCCAGGTAATTGTTCTCGGCGGCGCCGGTGCGGTTCTCGAACGGGAAGAAGACGATGCTGTGGCGCGGGTCACCCTCGACCTGATATCCGCGCGGCCAAAGGGTGAATGCCAGCGCTACGGCCAGCACGGCGGCCAGCACGCCCGCGGCGAGCTTCCAGATCCTCGCCGGACCCGCCGCGGCCGTGGGCGCCGTCGCCGCACGCAGCGCGTCGCGGAACTCCCCCGAACTCTGGTACCGCTCCCCTGCGTCCTTGGCCAATCCCCGTGCGATCGCCGCCACCACCGGAGCCGGAGCATCCGGCCGCAGCTCACTCACGGGTCGTGGCTCTTGCGTAAGATGCGCGGCCATCACGCTCTGCGGCGTCTCACCCGTGAACGGCTGTTCCCCCGAGAGCATTTCGAAACCCACCACCGCGAGCGCGTACACGTCGGTGCGTGCATCGAGGTTGTGGTCGCCCGCCGCCTGCTCCGGCGACATGTACCCCGGCGTGCCCACCGCCGCGCCAACCGCCGTCAGGCGCGTCCCCTCACGCGCCTCCTCCACGGCCCGGGCTACGCCGAAATCCGTGAGCACGGCGTGGTCCTGCAGCAGCAGGATATTCTCCGGCTTGATGTCGCGATGTACGACCCCATGTTGGTGCGCGTAGGCCAGCGCGTCGGCCACCTCGCCGAGGATCTGGGTCGCGAACTCGATGGAGAGCTTGCCTTCCGCCTGGATTCGGTGCCTCAGCGACTCGCCCTCCACGTACGGCATAACGTAGAAGACGAGTCCCTCGCTCGCGCCCGCGCTCAGCACAGGCAGCACATTCGGGTGCTGCAGCTGGGCGGCCACTGCGATTTCCCGTTTGAAGCGCGCCGCGCTCACCTCGCTGACCATCTCCGGCGGGAGCAGCTTGATGACCACCCGCCGATTGAGCGAGGCCTCGGTCGCCAGGAAGAGCCGACTCATGCCGCCGCGCGCGAGCTCGCGCTCGACGCGGTAGGCGTCGCCCACGGCTCCCTGGAGTTCGCTCAGGAGTTCGGTGTGAAGATCGGACACTAGCTGTTTCCTTCGCGCACCAGCCGCGCGATACGCTGCCGAACGTCACTCACCACGGTCTGAAGCTCCGGGTCGGCGCCTTCCCAAAGATCAACCAGTCGACTGTAGTAGTCGATGGCCTGGTCCCTTTCACCCCGCGATTCGTATGCCTCCCCCAACCTGAGATAGACACCGGGAAGCTCCAGAGGGTCCTCGAAGAGCCGGTCGTCGTCGGGTGTTGTGACGTAGCGCTCCAGCACGGCAAGCAGCGAGTCGCTGTTACCGAGCGCATCGTACGCACGAGCGAGGCCCGGTAGCACGCACACCGGACACCCGCCCTTGTCCGCGCGTCGGAACGCCTGGACAGCTTCCTCCGGCCGACCCGCGGCCAGGGCTACGTACCCAGACGCGTGCCAGTAATCAATCTCCGCGAGGGGGCGGAACTCCTGCGGGACTTCCCGGTCGAACTCCTCCAGCCAGGACCGGGCGCGCTCCGGCCGACCGGCACGGGCGTAGGCCTCCGCCAGCTCCGTGTACGGGCGATCGAACGCCTCGAGGCTGTCGAGCGGGAACTGACTCAGAGCAGACTCAATCCGGGCGACTGCTTCGTCGGGCCGACCGCGCACCTCCGCATCGTAGCGCGCAACGAACGCCAGCGTCTGGAGGTACTGCGGGACCTGAAGACCCTGCCGAGCCTTTTCCTCGCCGCCATGGAGTTCGCGGTGCATGTCGCCCACCTGCCCCCTCACGGCCGCGCCGTGCACCCGAAGTCTGGTGATCCAGAACTCGGTCGAGGCATCGATGTACTCCGCCCACGCGTCCACGGCGAGTGCCGCAGCGTCGTAGTCCAGCTCAGACCACGCGATGAAGTAGTCGTTGACGTGCACGGTGGGATGATCCCCAACCCGTGCCGCGAACTCCTCGTTTGCCACGCGCGCTGAATCGGGTCGGCCGAGCTCGATGTTCGTCACGACCACGTTGAACGCCGAGTTCGGCATGTTCGGTTCGATTTCGGCCGCACGCCGGTAGTACTCCAGTGCCCGCTCGTTGTCCCGCACTCGGCTGTAGAGCACACCGATGTTGTTGACCAGCGAGGCGTTGTCCGGCTCGGACTCGAGCAGCTCCAGGTACGGGACCAGTGCCGCTTCCACCTCGTTGCGCTGCATGTGATACGAGCCGGCAGTCCACAGCCGCTCCCGCTCGGGGAGGCGATCCCGGAACCGGTACGCCTTCGACATCGACTCCGCCGCGAGGGCGCGCTCGATGCCGAAGTTATTGAGCGCGATAGCCAGGCCGCGATAGGCACCCGCGAACGCGCTATCGAGGGCGATCGCCTCCTTGAGCAGGGCGATGCCTCGACCGAATTCACCGGCGTCCATGACGCGGCCGCTCTGGGAGTACTTGCGCAAGGCCGGCAACGAGGCCGTCGCGACCCGCTCGAGCGGCGGGGTCGTGCGAATCGAGCGCAGCGACTCGCCGATGCGCTCGCGCAGGCGACTGGAGAGGCGGTCTACCGCCTCGATGATCTGGGTCGAATCCCGGGCCGTCTCCCGTACCGGGACCAGGACCTCGCCCGACTCCGCCGCCAGCAGCTGGGCCGAGAGCACGTACGATCCACCCAGCGCGTTGATCTCGCCAGCCACCACTGCCTTGATGCCCTCGCGCACCGCCACCTCGCGCGCGACATCCTCCGGCAACCCATCGGGCGCCTCCCGCTCCATGCGCGCGAACGCCTCGTCCAGCTCGCTGCCCGACACGAGCGTCACCGAGGGCGATTGTCCCAGATCCACCCGGAACGCCTCGGTCACGGCATACGCCAGGGTACTGTCGCCTGTGCGGTCCACGAAGTCGGCGAGGATGATGCGGTCTCGCTCCTCCAGCACGCCCGTGGCCATCAGCGTGCCCACGGGCCCGATGCCGAGCACGCGCATCGCCATGTATCCGCCGGCCACCACCGTGAGGCCGACGAAGGCGGTTACCCCACCCATGATGGCATGCCGCCACGTGAGCCAGCGCCGCACGCCGGTCGCCTCCGGCGGCGGCATCGCCTGCGTCGCGGCCCACACCCGCTGTCGCTCCAGGCGTGACGTGGCAAGCATGATCGGCACGCCAGCCGCCAGCAGCAGCACCGCACCCGGCAGCACCCAGCCGGGCAATCCGACCAGGTCCATCAGCACGTACACCAGCCCGAGCACCGCCGCCGACGCGAGTGCGTAGAGACCGGCTACCTGAGCGGGCTTCGGCGCCGCCGGCTGCGCCGCCGTCACCGCCGCCGTGCTGCCACTCGGTGTGGCCATCGCTTCCAGCGCGTGCAGCAGATCCTCGGAGTTCTGTACGCGGTCAGCGGGCAACTTCTCCAGACAGCGCATCACCAGCGCCGCGAGGGTGGGCGGAATGCTCGGCCGGTGGGCGTCGACGGGCTCCGGCGTGTCGGCCAGGTGCGCGGCGACCACAGCTTGGGCGGTCGGACCTCGGAACGGCGGCTGGCCCGCCAGCAGCTCGTAGGCGACCACGCCCACAGCGTAGATGTCGGCCCGGTGATCCACGTTGGGGTCGGCCGTCGCTTGCTCGGGCGCCATGTACGACGGCGTCCCGATCGCCAGGCCCGTAGCGGTCAGCCCCTCTCCGCCAGCCGCGCTCACCGCCTTCGCCACGCCGAAGTCCGCCACCAGCGCGTGCCGTCCCGACAGCAACACGTTGTCGGGCTTGATGTCCCGGTGAACCAGGCCGCGCGAGTGTGCATACGCCAGCGCGTCGACCACCTCGCGCAGGATCCGTGTCACCTCGTCGACTGGGAGCGCGCCCTCCCGTGCGATGCGCGTGCTGAGCGACTCGCCCTCGACGGACGGCATGACGTAATAGAGCAGGCCGTCGGCCTCGCCCGAGTCGTACACGGGCAGGACGTGGGGGTGCTGCATCGCGGCGGCGATCTCGATCTCCCGCAGAAAGCGGTCACTCCCCAGCGCGGCCGCCAGCTCCGGGTGCAGCACCTTGATCGCCACCTGCCGGCGGTGCTTGAGGTCCTGCGCGAGGAACACCGTGGCCATGCCTCCGCTACCGAGCACCCGCTCCACGGCGTAATGGTCGGCTAGCGCGGTCTTGACCTGTTCCAGGGCGGCGGGCATGACGCCGAAGATAGGGGGTTGCGGTTGGTTCAGGGAAGGGCTGGTGACGCGCTACGACTCTGCCTGAGGCGCTTCCCTGCGCGGAGGATGCTGCAGCGCGTACAGCGCGGTCTCGCGCACGTCCCGGTCGCGGTCGTGCGCCAGCCCCTGCAGCATGTCCCGTGCGACCTTCCCGCCTGCCAGTGCCAGGCCCTCGGCTGCCGCACGCCGCGGCGCGGTGGAGCGTCGCACCGCGAACAGCCCACCGGGCTGCACCGCCCGCGCCAGCACCTGGATGGCCGCCGGCGTGCCGATGCGGCCAAGCGCCCGGTAGTACTCGCACAGCACGTCGAGGTTCTGCTCGCCCTCCGCGACCGTGACAAGCGGCATGACCAACGCACCAAGGCGGTAGCCGCGCAACTCTCGAGCGACGGCGCTGCGCACCTCGGGATCCGGATCCCTCAGCACCTTGCGCAGATGGGTGATCGCCGCGGGTGACCCGATCTTGGCCAACGCCACACCGGCAGCGTGTCTCACCCGGCGGTCTTCGTGCGTGACGGCACCACCCAACGCGGGCACCGCCTCCTCCACCCCAAGCTCCCCGACCAAGTCGGCCGCGTTTCGCACCACGTACCACTCCGGGTGGCTGAGCATGCCTGCGACGACGTCGCCCCCGGAGTCGATCTGGCGCAGCGCATGTAGATACGCCCGCCGCTCCGCGAAGGTCGGCGCCTCCACGAGCAGGTCGATGAGCACCTTGGTGGCCCGAGTGCCCACGCGTCGGACGATCCGCACGACATCTTCCGCGAAGATTTCGTCGAACAGATACCGCGCGACCTGCTTCACCAGCTCCTGTTCGAGCACGCGCTGCAGCGTGATCCCGAACGCGCGCCGCGCGTCCTCGGTGATCGCGGCCTCCTCAGCATCCAGCAACGCCACCACCGCCTCGATGACCTGCTCGATCTCCTTCCGCTCCACAGCCTTCTTGATGCCCGCCTCGATCGGAGCCAACGCGTCGACCAATCCCGCGCCGCCCGGTCCGTCTCGCAGCTGGGTAACGGCGTTGGTCACGGAGGTCGTCCGCAGCGGCATCGTGCGCAACATTTCGCTGAACGTCGCTTCGCCCGAGGTCGTCACGACTCCGGCTACCCCTGGGGCGTCGTCCTGGGGAAGCACACCACTGACCTGCAGTGCTTCGGTGATGCGCATTCCGCGGTGCTCCCGCGCCGCCTCCCCCAGATCGGTGGAGACGACGGTCACACCAGAGATCTTGGCGTCATGCATCTGTTGCGCGAGCTCCGCCCCCAGTCGTGACGTGGCAGGGTCGGGTGCCAGCGCCCGCAGGAACAGCATCAGATCCAACGCCGGGGCTCTGTGCCCAACGTGAATCTCGGCGATTCCATGGGCCTGCATCTGCTGAACAAACAGCGCGATGAACGGCGTCTCGGTAGGAACCCAGAAGCCCTCGACGGTGACCCCCTCCGGTTCGAGCCGCACGGTCGTGCTGCTCTTGCCTGAGAGCTCGACGAGGCTCCGCAGCGTCGCCTTGGTTTCCCGAACGGCGTCGGGATGGCGGCGCAGCAGGTTGAGCATACCGCCCAACAGC
>JBDGYO010000328.1:0-3400 GCA_039584015.1 Gemmatimonadota bacterium
GGTGCCGGCGAGGTCGTAGTGGCCCGCCTGATAGAGGTCGGGAAGCTGCGCCGTCTCGCCGCCGACCAGGGTCATCTCGTGCTGCCGGCAGCCTCGCGCGACGCCTTCCACCAGGGCCGCGATCGTGTCGGTCGAGACTCTGGCGACGGCCAGGTAGTCGAGAAACGCGAGCGGCGTGGCGCCGTGCACCAGAATGTCGTTCACCGAGTGATTGACGAGATCCTCGCCCACGCTGTCGTGCCGGCCCGCGCGGATCGCGACCAGCACCTTGGTGCCCACCCCGTCGGTGCTCATGACCAACACGGGCCGCTCGAAGCCGTCAGGCACGCGGATCATGCCGCCGAACGCTCCCAGGGCACCCCGCGCCAGCTCGGTACGCGTCGAGGCTACCGACTCGGCAATGCGCCGCTTCGCCTGGTCCGCGGCATCGAGGTCCACGCCAGCGGCCCGGTAGCGCTCCGCCTGCGTCACACCCCCTCCTCAGCGGCCGACCGCGTGGCTGAGAGCGGATCGGCGTCGGACTCGATGTCGAACCGCACCAGCTCGGCGAAATCCCGCACCCGCGCGGTCACTTCCGCCGGCCCGATCTCATGGAACCGATCGATCGAGAATCGTTCCACGGCGAAGGAGCCCATGGCGGCGCCGTACACCATGGCTCGGCGCAGGTTGTCGGGCGACACGTCATCGGTGCGTGCCAGGTGTGCCATGAAACCACCCGCGAAGGCATCACCGGCGCCCGTCGGATCGAACACCTCCTCCAGCGGGAACGCCGGGATGTAGAAGAGCCGCTCCGACTCGTACAGCACCGCGCCGTACACGCCCTGCTTCACGACCACTGTCGACGGGCCCGCGTCCACGATCCACCGCGCCGCCCGGTACACGTTCCAATCGCCCGACAGCTCGCGTGCCTCGGCATCGTTCACCAGCAGCACGTCGATCCGCTTCATCAGCTCCAACAGCGTGTCTCGCTTGCCGTGGATCCAGTAGTTCATCGTGTCGCATGCGACGAGCACGGGCTCGTGGATCTGATCCAGCACACGGAGCTGGAGCTCGGGATCGATGTTACCCAGGAACACGTAGCGTGCGTCGCGGAACTCCTCGGGAATTTGCGGGTCGAAGGCAGCGAACACGCCGAGGTGGGTATCGAGGGTCTCCCGGTTCTGCAGGTCGTACGAGTACTCCCCCTTCCAGCGGAAGCTCTCCCCCGCCGCGTGCTCCACGCCGCGGAGGTCCGCACCGCGCTCCGCCAGCTGTTCCAGGGCGTGCTGCGGATAGTCGTCACCCACCACACCCACGATCTGCACGGGATGCAGGATGCCGGCCGCGCTGCTGAAGAAGACCGCCGACCCCCCCAAGGCGTCGTCCCGCTCGCCGAATGGCGTCTTCACCGAGTCGAGGGCGATGCTCCCCACCACCAACAGGCTCATCGATCTACATCCGTTCCGGGGCCGTCACCCCCAAGAGGTTCAAACCGTTGGCAAGCACGACCTGTGCCGCCCTGGCCAGCACCAACCGCGCTCGCTCGAGATCCTCGCCCACGCCCACTACCCGATGGTGGTGATACCATGCGTTGACCAGCCGCGCGATCTCCTCCAGATAGGCGATGATGCGGTGCGGCTCCAAGGCCTCCGCTGCCTTCTCGACCTGGAGCGGCAACTCGCCGAGTCGCTTGAGGAGCTCCTGCTCCACCGCCTCGCCCAGGAGGGACAGGTCGGCGCCGTCGGTGGTCACCTGCGCCGGCGCGACGTTCGCCGTGCGGAAGATCCCCGCCATGCGCGTGTGCGCATACTGCACGTAGTAGACCGGATTCTCTTCCGATTGCTTCGTCGCCAGGTCGATGTCGAACACGAACTGCGCATCGCCTTTACGCATCAGGAAGAAGTAGCGAGCGGCATCCACGCCGGTCTCCTCGTACAGATCCCGCAGCGTGACGAACTCGCCCGTCCGTTTCGAGAAGCGGACCTCCTGACCATGCCGCATCACCCGCACCAGCTGCACGATCATCGCGTGGAAGAAGTCGTCGGCCGCGCCAAGGGCTTTGAGGGCCGCGCGCATGCGCGGCACGTAGCCATGATGGTCGGCACCCCACACGTCGATCGCCCGATCGAACCCGCGGCCTGCCTTGTTGCGGTGGTACGCCAGGTCCGGGAGGAAGTAGGTGAAGCTGCCGTCCTGCTTGCGCAGCACCCGATCCTTCTCGTCGCCGAACGCCGAGGTCTTGAGCCACACGGCGCCGTCCCGCTCGTAGGAGAGCTGCTTGGCGTCCAGCTCGGCCAGCGTCTGCTGCAGCTCGTCGCCGCGATACAACTCGCTCTCGGAGAACACGACCTCGAACCGCACACCGAAGTCGGCGAGATCGCGATCCTGCTCCTCGCGCTGCGTTCGCACGGCGATCTCGCGGGCCCGCGCCACTCCTTCCTCGGGAGGGAGATCCGCGAACTCCGTGCCCTCCTGCTCCAGGATCTGCCGCGCCAACTCCTCGAGGTACTGACCGTGGTAGCCGCCCTCGGGCAACTCCGCTTCTCGTCCCACCGCCTGCTGTACCCGCGCCCAGAGCGACGCAGCCAACCGCTCGATCTGGACACCGGCATCGTTGACGTAGAACTCCCGCACGACATCGTGCCCCGTCGCCTCGAGCAGGGACGCCACGGCGTCCCCCAGCGCCGCCCCGCGGCCATGTCCCACGTGCAGGGGCCCAGTGGGATTGGCCGACACGAACTCCACGTTCACGCGTCGGCCGCGGCCCGCAGCGGATCGGCCGAAGGCATCTGCGTCGCGCAGCACGCGCACGAGCACGTCGGCCAGGGCCGCCTCGGCGAGCCAGAAGTTGATGAAGCCGGGACCGGCGATCTCCGTCCGGGCCACGAGCCCGGGGGGCGCCTCGAGCTCGGCGAGGATGGTCTCCGCCAGCTCCCGGGGCCGCCTCTTGAGCGGCTTGGCGAGCTGGAGCGCCACGTTGGTGGCGAGATCGCCGTTGGTCGGATCGCGCGGACGCTCCAGCAACACCTCGGTGCCGGACGCACCCAACGCGTCCACCACTTGCTGCAGCGCCTCACGGAGCCGGTCGGCCCCCTGGGTCAGGATTCCGCTCCCTTTTTCTTGGGTTTCTTGGTCGTGGAGGAACTCTCGGAGCCGCCGGACTTCTTCCCGCCTTCGGACGCCGCGGGCTTCTTGTCGCCGGCCCGCTTGTAGTCGGTGACGTAAAAGCCGGAGCCCTTGAAGTGGATTCCGGCGCCACCCGTAATCCGACGCTCGCCGCGGGTGCCGCACTGGGGGCACTTGGCGAGCGTCTGGTCCGAGATCTTCTGAAATGCCTCGTATTCGTGCCCGCACTGCGGGCAGCGGTAGTCGTACGTCGGCATCCTTAAGTTCCGTAACTACAATAGGATAGGGAACTTAG
>JBDGYO010000329.1:0-3398 GCA_039584015.1 Gemmatimonadota bacterium
TCTCGGACGGGCGGTGGCTCGGGAGCAGGTGCGCCCGAGCGGGAGTGCGACGACACCACTCAGACAGGTGGAGGATCCGTATGCGACGTAGGACGACATTGCTCGGCGCCCTGGCGTGTGTCGCCCTCACGGGGCTTCCTCAGAGCGTATCCGCCCAGCAGTCGATCTCGCTGCGGTACCGGCCGCAGCCGCGCACGAGGCTTCACACGCTCTGGTGGTCGGAGCTGACGAGCACGATTCGCGAGGGCGCCCCGGGTGTGCCGGCGCTCGACAGCATCACCGTCGAGGCCACCACGCTACACAGCTATACCAGCACGGTGGTCGGGACGCGCATCACCAGTGCGGTGCTGCAGCTGTCACACGACTCGACCCGCGCGCGGTCTCGCGTGCCGGGCGGCGCATGGCGCGATCTGCCGGATGAGCGGGCGCGCAGATCCAGCGCCCGGATCGTGGTGGACGACCGGCTGCGTGTTACCGACGTGGAGGTGCTGAACGAGGATACCCTCACGAATCGGGCGCTGCAGCACTACCGGGCGTTCGCCACGGGGTTGGAGTTCGCCTTACCGGAAGGGGCGGTGGCGGAAGGCGACAGCTGGGCCTCCGACATCGTGATCGCGCTGATGCGCCCCCTGGGGCTCGAGGGCGAAGGTGTGTTGGAGGGGATGCCGGTGGAGCCGGAGGTGCTGGCCCGCTCGACGATCACGCTCGACAGTATGGTGATTCGGCCCACCGATACCCTGGCGTACCTCCGGGTGCAGGGGAGCTTCCTCCCCCCGATGGTGGTGGAGGGAGAAGCCGCGAGTACGCCGTTGGTCGACGTCTCGGGCGCGTTTGGGGGCAGCTTCATCTGGTCCACCGGGTGGAACGCCTTCGTCTCTGGGGCGCTGCGCACCCGGGCCATGGTGACGATGGAGCGCACCGAGGAGGTGCAGCAAGCGGTGCTCGAGGTCACGTTGAGCATGGACCATTCCACCCGCTTCCAGGTGCGTCCGTGACCCTGCGCCTGGGCCTGGTTGCGGTGGCGCTCATCGCATTCCCGGCGGGACTCGCCGCGCAGGACAGTCTGTTGTTGCGGTATCGACCTGTGCCGGGCGTGAAGGTGCACCGGGTATTCCAGTTGCACACGCGCGTCATGGGCGTGGGGGCGACGGGCGAGGCCGCCGGCCCGGCACGCGAGGCTGCCGACCTGGGAGGCATGACCGAGGTGGCCCTCGCTGGTCCCGACGGGGCCCTCATCATGCACCTGGTGTACGACTCGCTCCGCGCACGCATGCGGGAAGGCGAGGAGGCGTGGCGCGAGTACGAGGTGGGCTCACTGGACAGTCTGTGGCTCCAGGTGCAGATGGATTCCCGCATGCATGTCGTCGAAGCGACGGCGGGCGGCGACCGACCCGGCTCGGGCATGCTTGTGCATCTGTTGACGGGCGTGCCGGGGATGGAGCTGCCACGGGGCTGGCTGCGCGAGGGGCAGTACTGGAGCTCGCGGCTCGAGTTCCCGCTTGGCGAGCTCGTCGGGCACGCGCCGGTGGAGACGCCGACGGCGCTCCTCGGCGCGCAGACCGACTTCAGGCTCGATTCCTTGACCGCCCGCGCCCAGGATACGCTCGCGTACATCCGCTTCAGCGGCGCCTTCACGCCCACTACTCTGAGACGGCCGGACGGGAACACCCTCCAGTTCGCCGGAGCGACGACGGGCACGCTCGTGTGGTCCTCGGGATGGCGTGGTTGGGTCGCGGCGGCGGCGCGGCTCCAAGTAGTGGTTCGGGTGCCTGAGCAGGGTCGCATCAGCCTCGAGACCACCGTGCGGCAATCGGTGCTTCCCTAGCGTGAAGCTCGCCCATCTCGCAGACGTTCACCTCGGCTTCCGGCAGTACCACCGTCTCACCTCCCAGGGGATCAACCAGCGCGAGGCAGACGTCGCGGGGGCGTTCCGCCGCACCGTCGACGACCTGATCGAGACCACGCCCGACGTGATCCTGATCGCGGGAGACCTGTTCAACTCGGTGCGCCCGAGCAACGCCGCCATCCTCCACTCGTTCGGTCAGTTTCGCCGCCTGCGCACGGCCCTGCCGACGGCGCCCATCGTGATCGTCGCCGGCAACCACGACACTCCTCGTTCTGTGGAGACGGGTACCATCCTGAGGTTGTTCGAGGCCGTGGGTGGAGTGCACGTCGTTGCCCAGCAGTCCCGCGATCTCGTGTTCGAGCAGCTGGACCTGAGCGTCACGTGCGTGCCCCACGGCGCGTGGATGGCCGAACCGCGACCCACGCTCACCCCGCCCGACGGCGCCCGTTACCGGGTGGTGGTCACGCATGGAGAGGTGGCCGGAGTGCTCCCGCGCGACGCCTCCGTGCTGGAGTTCGGCGGCGCCCTGATGGAGGCGGACGAGCTCCACGCGGACCAGTGGGATTACGTGGCCCTGGGGCACTACCACGTGGCGCACCGGGTACGCGAGAACGCGTGGTACTGCGGTGCGCTCGAGTACGTGAGCACCAACCCGTGGGGTGAGTTGCGCGATGAGGCGCGGGAGGGGCGGCAAGGGGAGAAGGGGTGGCTGCTGGTGGATCTGTCCGACGGTGCGCGGGTGGAGTTTCGGCGGGTCCCCCTCGCGCGTCGCATCATCGATCTCGAGCCGATCCACGCCGCCGGGCTGAGCGCGGCCGAAATCGACGCTGCCCTCATCGAGCGCGTCGAGGGAATGGACGGCGACGTCGACGACCAGGTCGTGCGACAGCTGGTGCACGACGTGCCCCGTCCGCTGGCGCGCGATCTGAATCATGCGCGTATTCGCGAGCTCAAGGCGCGGGCCCTGCACTATCACCTCGACCTGAGGCGCCCCCAGCTCGAGCGCGAGGTGGGCGTGGGTGCGCCGGGGCAACGCCAGACGCTGAGCGATCTGCTCACGGACTACCTGGGGCGGCGCCCCCTCGACGCCGAAGTCGCCCGCGACCGGCTGGTGGCGCTGGGGCAACGGTACATGAACGAGGTCGAGCAGGCGTTGCGCGAGGAGTAGATGCAGCTGCACCGGTTGAAGCTCCTGAACTTCCGGCAGCATGCCGATACCGACGTCGTGTTCGGGCCGGGCATCACCGCCATCATCGGTCCCAACGGGTCGGGGAAGACCACGCTGCTCGAGGCAATTGCGTGGGCCTTCTACGGCAACCCGGCCGCGCGGGGGAGTCGCGAGACCATCCGACGGAATCGGGCGCCTGCGCGCTCCTCGGTGCGGGTCGAGGTGGAGTTCTCACTCGGGGCGCATCAGTTCCGCGTGGTGCGCGGTCTCTACAACGCCGAGCTGTTCCAGGACCGCTCAGACGCGCCCATCGCCAACAGCCAGCAGGAGGTGAGCGCGCGGGTCGAGCGACTGCTGGGGATGACCCGCGACGAGTTCTTCAAC
>JBDGYO010000330.1:0-3370 GCA_039584015.1 Gemmatimonadota bacterium
ATCGCCCGGCCCGCACCCACGGGCGCGTCCACCAGCGCCGCCTTCCCCGCCAGCTGTTCCTGGTTCAGGGCGTAGCCTGATCGGAGCGGCGTCGGCAAATATCGACCTACCACCTGCGCCGGGGCCGCGGCATCCGTCACAACGCTGCGCGCGAAGTAGACGTGCGCCGAGTCGGCGAGCCCAGACATCAGGGGCCCTCCCGGCTCCAGGGACACGCCGAAAATAGAGCCTGGCGCGTAAAAACGCGAGCCCCAATCCGCCCCCGATCCCGAGGCTAGGCCGTTGCGGACAGGGAGGTTAAGCCACGAGATCGCGAAAGTACTTGAGGCGTCGAGGGCAACCAATACGCCACCGGCCTGGACGAAGTCCGCCACATGGCGCGCGCCCCCCTCACCGATCCCGCCCGCGAACTCCGGCGGAACGCTTGTATGTGAGCGCCCATTCACAATGCTTGAGTCGCCCACGTCGGGGAGAACCAGCACGTCATACCGCTCTCCCAGGCCGCCGCTGCGGATGTCTGCATCGGTGACGGTTATATATGGAATACCGTGTTGCTCGAGGACCCACCGGGTCCATCCCTCGTCCATGCTGGCCGTCCAGGGCTTGTACAGGCCGATTCGGGGGAGGCCCTGCTGCACGGCGTCTCCAGGCTCTAGACCGTCCGCCGCCCAGGCCTCGTAGCCGTACACCGCCACGTGGGCGGCCACCAGCGAGTCGAGCTGCCCGGGATTGCCGGGGTGCTCCAGCACCACGCTGCCCGCCGGGAGCTGTGCGCCGCCCGCATCGACCGGCTCGGGTGCCACCCACAGACGGGCACCCAGCGCCAGCGCGCCGGCGATCGTCCGGCTCTCCATGTTGGCGCGGTTGGTCAGGACGCGCTGCGGGCCCGCGCCGTGCACCACGCCGGGCTCGACCGCGACCTTGTGCACCGGCTCGCCCTGGAAGGCGAAGCGCCCGTCCACCTGCTGCACGTCCACCGCCATCTGGAGGCCGAGGCTCCAGCCGGCCACGTCGTAAGGTGCGACCGGCGGGCCGTCGGGGTACCGGCGCCGGTCCGGGTAATCCTGTCGTTCCAGTAGATCCTTGACGTGCGCGCGGAACGGCTGCGCCATGGGGATCACGAGCGTGCCTGCGGGATGCATGCGGCCGTCGGCCTCGAAGGGCGCGGTCGCGCGAAACATCTCGACCCCCGCCGCGAGAATGGTGTTGGCCAGGACCGCGACCCGGGCCGGGTCGGGTTGATCCACCGGAACGAGGTACGCGTACGGGCTGCCGGCCTCACCGAGCGCCACGGCGCGACGCCCCAGCTGCACGAAGCGGCGCACGAACTGTTTCCGCTGCTCGCCCACGAGACGCAGCAGGCCATCGGCGGCCAGCAGCTCGTACTCGATGATGTCACCCATGCGCCACCAGCCGCCTTCCCAGGGGTGCGGGTAGTTCACGCCCCGGGTGGCAGTGCGCAGCTCCCGCTGCTCCTGGAAGATCGGGGAGGCGAGCCGCGCGCTCGCCATCTCGGAGAGGATGCCGATCATGTTGTGGCGCGCCGGCACGGTCCGCATGCCGCCATGCCACCAGAGGTCGAACCGGCTTTGGTGCTCGACGCCGGTCCGGCCAGCATCGTAGATCGCGTTCGCCATGGCGGTCCCGACGAGGTTCGTCGCCGCCACCAGCATCGGATCGAGGTTGGGGTTCACTGGGTCGCTGAACGGCGGGAGGAACATGCGGGCACCGCGGTTGCCCATCTGGTGCACGTCCCACACGACTTCGGGGAACCAACGCTTGTAGAGCACGCGCGCGATCGCGCGCGTCTCCACCTGGGTGAGCATGAACCAGTCCCGGTTGTTGTCGTGCCCGACGTACGGGTGGTACAGCCACGGGAGCGGTCCGCCCTCGTACGGCGTTCCCTGGTGCTCGCGGTACCAGGCCACCACCGTGTCGAGCCCGTCGGGATTCGCCGACGGCGTCATGAGCACGACCAGGCGGTCGAGCAGGTCGCGGTACCGGTCCTCGGTGGCGAGCCGGTGCGCCAGGATCATGGAGAACTGGCTCGAGCCGATCTCGGTGGAGTGGATGTTGTTGTTGATGAACACCACGGCCGGCTGATGCCGCGTCAGGGAGTCCTCGAGCTCCGGGGTCAGGCCTCGCGGATCCGCCAGCAGCGCCTGCGCCCGCCGGATCTCCTCCAGCCGCGCCTGATGCCGCGGGGCGGTGAGCGTGACCATCAGCATCGGCTTGCCGAGCGTGCTTCGTCCGATCGTGTCCAGCCGGACGAACTCCGATGTCCCTGCCAGCTCGGACATGTAGTAGCCGATCTGGGTCCAGTCGGCGAGCACCGAGTCGGCACCCACGGCAATGCCCAGCACCTCCGAGGGCGGCCGCGGCCCGTCCTGAGCCGGCAGCGAGCCCAGCGGTGCCACCAGCGCCAGCGACAGCACCATCACCACGCGTCGCGCCCGCGCCACCCATTTCCCCAACCCGCACATCGACATCGTCACCCTCCGGTCAAATCAGTCCTAGCGTCGTCCCGACCTTGTGGAATGCCGCGAGCGCTTCGTCGAGGTCGTCTCGCGTGTGAGCGGCCGAGACCTGGCACCGCACGCGGGCCGTGCCCTGCGGCACGACCGGGTAGCCGAAGCCGGTCACGAACACCCCTTCGTCCAACAGCATGGCGCTCATCTGAATTGCCTTCGCGGTCTCTCCGAGAATCACCGGCACGATCGGAGTGTCTCCCTCCAGCGGCTTGAATCCCAGCTCGGCGAGGCGGCCCCGAAAGTAGCGCGCGCTCTCGTGCAGCTGCGTGACCCGTTCGGGGTGTTGCTCGAGGTAGCGCACCGCCGCCAGGGCGCTGCCGGCCACGGTACAGGGGAGCGCGTTGGAGAAGAGCTGTGGCCGGGAGCGCTGCGTGAGGTAGTCGCACAGCGCTTCGGAGGAGGCTGTGAATCCACCCGCCGCACCGCCGAGCGCCTTCCCGAGGGTGGAGGTGATGATGTCCACATCCCCCAGCACTCCCGCATGCTCGGCCGTGCCGCGTCCGGTGGCGCCCAGCACGCCCGTGGCATGGGAGTCGTCCACTGCGACGATCGCGTCGTACTTCCTGGCCAGCTCGAGGATGTCGGCCAGCTTGGCGACGTCGCCCTCCATCGAGAACACGCCGTCGGTGAACACCACCCGGGTCCGCGCGCCCTTCGCGGCCTCGAGCTTGCTTGCCAGATCGCTCATGTCGGAGTGCTTGTACACGGCGGCCTGGCACTTGCTTATGGACTTGGCCAGGCGGATCGAGTCGATGATGGACGCGTGGTTCAACTCGTCGGAGATCACGACGTCCTCGGGACCGAACAGCGTGGCGCTGAGTCCCTCGTTCGCATTCCAG
>JBDGYO010000331.1:0-4154 GCA_039584015.1 Gemmatimonadota bacterium
AACGCGCCTTGCAGCCGCCTTGCCCTGGGTCGCTGCGATGCGTCGCAGCTGCGCAGCGTCGATCTTGCCGCCGCTCGCGTAGGTCGACGCGACGCCGCCCGCAGCCTTGCCCAGCATACGGCCCGCCTTGCCTGGGACGATCTTCCGCGTGATGGCGCCAGCGTGCTTGCCCGCAAGCTGCCCGGCCTTCTTCTTCAGGAACTCCTGGCCCTTCTGCTTGGCGAGGTTGAGACCCACGTCCGTGATGGCCTTCGTTCCGAGTTGCGTGAGCGCACCGGCTGCAGCGCCGCCCGCGCCGGGGATCATGCCGCCCGCGATGCGCATCGCGCTCTCGAGCATCGCCTTCTTGCTGAAGGTCGTGCGCTTCATGTCCTTCGCCGTGATCTTCAGCGACTTCTTCAGGTTCTTGGCGCGGAAGTTGAGCTTCTGGTCTCCGGTGAGACCCATCTGCTTCATGCCCTTGCACATGCCCTTGTTCAGGTCGTTCGCCTTGCGGCCCGCCTCGCGTCCGACCGAGGCCTGACCTGCCGCGCGACCCAGGCGCGTGTTCTCCATCGCGCACATCACACCGAACACGGAGCTCGTCACCGCGCTGCCGAGCTGCTTGATGGTGCCCTTGGCTGTGTCGCGAACCGAGCGCATCGCGCCCTTGAAGTCACCCTTCGCGATGCGCTTGCCCGCTCGCACCGTCATCTTGACCGGAGAGATCGCCACCTTCGCGGTGGCCTTGATGGTGCGCGCGATGGGCTTGGCGACCTTGATCGTGTTCTTCACGATCTTCGAGTTCTTGATCTTGGTGGCGGCCTTCTTCGCTGCCGCAGCTGCACGACGCGCGGCCGCGGTGGCCGCGCGCTTCGCCGCATCGCGGGCGCGTTTGGCTGCGGCCACTGCCGCTGCGCGAGCCCTGGCTGCTGCCGCCTTCGCCGCTGAGCTGACCTTGGAGACCGTCTTCCAACCCTCGAGCGAGCCGAGGTAGGCGTCTTCCGCAATCTCCATACCGTCGAGCTCGGCTTCCCAGAAATCCGCGCTCGCCACGCGACTGTCGATGGCGTCCAGATCCGCGAGGCCGTTCAGCTCATGGACACGCGTCTGCGCCCAGTTCGCCTTCTGCTTGGCGCGCACCGCACGCAGTGCCCCGCTCTCCTTGCCGAGACGGTCGAAGACCTTGCCGTAGTACGCCACCGCATCCGGCTGGTTGCCGAGCATCGCGACAGCCACCTTCTGCAGCGCAAGCGACTGGCCGTAGGCATTCTCCGCCAGACCCTTCGCAACCTGCTTCACCTTCTCGTCGCGCACCGCACGCCGGCCCTCGTCGAACGCAGCCTTGCGCAGCGAACGGAACTTCGTCATGTCCGCGGCCTTGGCATCGTCGCGGATGTCACCGGACTCCGGATCGAAAAGACGGAGCGCGAGCTTCTGCGTCTCGCCATCCAGCGCGCCGGCGCGCTTCAGGCTGCGACCCTGGTCGATGGCGGCGGCTTGCGCCACCGCCGCGCGCTTCTCCACGAGGTCCGCGAGCTTCTCCGACTGGTCGATGACCTTACGGGCGACCTCGCGGTTGAACTTCGTCGTCGGCTGCAGCGCGGCTTTGAGCACTTCCTTGAAGCCGGCCTCACGCCGGGCCTTCTCGCTGGCGGGCTCGACTGCATCGAACCCCATCCCCGAAAGACCGAGCGGTGCTTGGATGTCGCACCGGTCCAGGCCACTGAGGCGCGTGCCCCCACGGTTGTACGACGCCGTCGTATGCAGATCGAAGTCCAGGTCGTCGTCGGATCCGAGTCCGTTGAACCGACAGCCACAGCCGCCGAGACCCATCTTCGGACCGCCACACCCGCAACCCGCCAGACCCGGGGGCGTACCCGGCTGCGATGCCGCGTTGTACCCGACGTTCATGTTGTTGCGGTACGACTCCACCGTGGGTGCGATGTCGTCCGGCTCACGCCAGATAGGTGGCCACGGGTTGCCCTGCATCGACAGTATGTAGCGGTCGCTCTTGCTGTCGCCGTAGAGAGCCTCATCGATGCCGAAGCTCTGCCCACGGAAGTTGCCGACCGCGGACGACATCCACTCCGGTGGCGCGGTGATCCCCGGGCCGGTGGTTGCCGAAAAACTCGGAAGGTCCTCATCGGGCATGGCATCACGGCCCACGTCCGTCATCGCGCGGTCTTCAGCCGCGCTCAGATCCTGGGCCATTTTGGGTGAGCCGGCCCCGTAGGTAACTTCCGAGCTGATCGTCATGGGTCATTCCTCTATCGCCGGAACATGATGTCCATGCCAGGCGCGGCCCTGCGGGCACGAGCCATGGCAGCTGCGGCCGTGGGGTTGATCCCGCGGGACGCCAGCACCTTGCGCCGGATGGCACGTGCCGCCGACAGCTTGCCTGCCGTGGCGCGCAGCCTCCGAAGGGCCTTGATGCGAGTGGTGGGATCCATGGAGCGCGCCTTGCGTGCCGCCTTCATGGCAGCGGTACGCAGCTGCTTCACGCGTGCCTTGCCTGCGATGCGACGCAGACGCCGACCGAAGCGACCCTCGAGTCCCGAGAAGACCTGCGCGTCGTCCCACAGGTCGAGCGCGTCGAGACCCGCGAGACCCGCCGAGGAGACCGTCAGCGGGATGCCAGGGGCGTAGTCGCTGCCGCCCGTGTAGTTGGCGCCGCCCGACGGGTCGATGACGTTCATCTTCGGCGGAAGCACATTCGGGATGTTCCCCATGCCGGCGAGACCCACCGTGCTCGCAAGCAGCGGCAGCCCGGGAGCGTAGTCACTGCCTCCGGAGTAGTTCGCGCCCTCGGACGGATCCAGGACATGTCGACGCGCAAGCACGCCGGGCATGATGGGGCGACCGTATTGGTCGACCCGTCCACGCACCTGCCCGATGCGACCGTCCGCGCGGCTGGGCGAGACCATCGAAGAGGTCTGCACCCGCACACCGTCACGGACGGTGGTCACCGTGTCGGACGCGGCCGCGAGGTCTTCGTCCGCGTAGGTGGCCGTCTGCCCCATGCCCGCGGCGCCGTAGCCTCCACGGATGAGCGGCTTGCTGCCGTCACCCAGGCCCGCGCGACCGTAGCCGCCACGGATGGGCGGAGGCTCGATGTCCGCCAGGCCCACCGTGCTCGTAAGGAGCGGCAACCCGGCGGCGTAGTCACTGCCTCCGGAGTAGTTCGCACCCTCAGACGGATCCAGCACGTGCCGGCGCGTAAGCACGCCAGGCATCATGGGACGACCGTACTGGTCGACCTTCGCGCGCACCTGTCCGATGCGACCATCTTCTGGACTCATGTCCAACCCGTCCAAGCCGTCAAGGACGGCGATCTGCTCTGCAAGACCATTTGACACGTTCTGCCTCCTTTTCGGCTCAGCGTTCCCCAAGTATACGGGAGCTCAAGCCCCCTGTTCTTTTGCCGCACCGCTTGCGCCACTGAAAATCATGTAACCAAGCAGGCCGGCAACGGCGACGCCGATGCCCACTGCCAAACCTGAGCCCCCTGCCGATGCCTGAATAGGTGCAATGGGCGCAGGCTCCACCGGTACCGGAAGGGCCGGGGCCGGGGCTGCCGACGGGATCTGGATGTTGATGCTGGGCCCCGTGATGCTGGGTCCGGTGACCTGGGCGCCGCCCGCTGTCTGCGGGCCCACCTGCGCGCCGCCCGCCTGCGTCGGACCGACCTGAGCTCCGCCAGCCGTGGTCGGACCCACCGCACCGCCCGCGGCCGTGGTGGGGCCGGTCTGGGTCGCACCCGTGGTGATGTCGCTCCGAGGCCCCTCGGGCGTCTGGATGACAGGCACCTGGATGTTCTGCCCCTGGGGCACGGGCGTAGGGGTGACCAGCGGTTGCTCGGGTGGGCCGTCCACCCTCCCCGTGATCAGCACCGGCTCCCCTTGAACCTTGCCCGGCTGACTCGGAATCGGCACGTCGAGCACAGGTTCGACCTGGCCGCCCTGGGCTGCGACATACTCTGACGCATAGCCTTCGAGGGTCTTCGCGGCGTCCGGAGGCAGCATGATGTAGTCGCCCCCTCCTACGACTTCCTTCGGGCCGGCAGCCTTGCTGCGCAACGACTCGATGGTGGTCGCGAAGATCTTGTCCGTCAGCACCGCTTGCTGCTTCGGGTCGGGGTAGAGCATTGTGCCCACCGCGCGCTCGAGGAAGGA
>JBDGYO010000332.1:0-3857 GCA_039584015.1 Gemmatimonadota bacterium
CGTGTCGCCCGGCTCCAGCGACGCGGCGAGCCAGTTCACCTCCTGCAACTCCAGCCGATGCCCGAACAGCTCGTCGGCCGTGCCCACGACGACCGCGCGGTCCTGCGGTCGGATCGCCACGACGTACAGGGGCTCGGAGGAGCCCCCCGGCAGTCGACGCCGCTGCCCGATAGTATAACGAGCGTACCCCGTGTGCTGCCCTACCGCGTCCCCGGCAGTCGTGACGATGGGGCCCGGCGCGAGGGCGGGTGCGTCGGGGGGCAGGTGCTGCTCCAGCACCGCACTGTAGTCGCCGTCCGGCACGAAGCAGATCTCCACCGACTCGGGCTTCTCGGCCGTGACCAGGCCCAGGCGGCGCGCTACCTCCCGCGTCTCGTCCTTGGTGAGCTCGCCGATCGGGGTGAGCATGCGGTCCAGCACCGGGCGATCGATCCCCCACAGGAAGTACGTCTGGTCCTTGGCCCGATCCACCCCACGGAGCAGCGTCCCGTCGCGCGTGACGCTGTAGTGGCCGGTGGCGAGGTAGTCACACTCGAGCGCGTCGGCGTGCGCCAGGAGATCCCGGAACTTGGTGAACGTGTTGCACCGCACGCAGGGGATGGGGGTGCGTCCGAGGGCATACTCCGCCACGAAGTTCTCGATGACCGTAGTGCGGGATGCCGAGCCGCTCGGCCACGGCGGCCGCGTCGGCGATCGAGTCGAGCGAGCAACAGGGCCGGTCGGCGACCTCCTCGCCGTAGCAGAACAGCTTGAGCGTGGCACCGATGACCTCGTAGCCGGCCTCGACGAGCAGCGCGGCAGCGACGGAGCTGTCTACGCCGCCCGACATCGCCACCAGCACACGCCCCTCGCGAGTCATCGCTTCAGCACCCCCGCCACCTTGCGCACCTTCGTCACGATCTCGGGCAGCACCTCCACCAAACGGTCCACGTCGTCCGGTGTGCTGCCGTGCGAGAGGGAGCAGCGCAGTGACGCCTTGGCCAATTCTGCCGGGACGCCCATCCCCGTCAGCACGTGTGACGGGGCGGTGCTGCCCGTGCTGCACGCCGAGCCTGACGAGCAGGCGACCCCGGCGCGGTCGAGGTGCATGAGCAGCCCGTCGGAATCGGTGCCGGGAATGGACACGTTGCTGATGTGTGGGGCGCGGGGGGCGTCGCCGCCGTTCACCGTGGCGTCGGGGAACAGCTCGAGGAGGCGCCGCTCCATGTCGTCCCGCAGCGCGCGGGTGTGCTGCGCCGCGGTCTCCAGTTCCGCCGCCGCGAGCTCCACCGCGGCCCCCAGCCCCACCGCGCCGGCCACGTTCTCCGTGCCGGGGCGCACGCCCCGCTGTTGGCCACCGCCATGCAGCAGCGGCTCGAGCGGGACGTCGCCGCGCACGATCAGGGCACCAGTCCCCTTGAGCGCGCCGAGCTTGTGACCGGAGAGGGTGAGCAGCGAGATCGGCAGACCCGCCAGGGAGCAGGGGACCTTGCCCACCGCCTGCACGGCGTCGGTGTGAAACGGCACGCCGGCCGCAGCGGCGCGCTGGGCCAGCGCGGCAATGTCCTGCACCAGGCCGACTTCGTTGTTCACCCACATCACGCTCAGCAGGGCCACTCCCCGCGCCAGCGCCGCGTCAACCGCCGCCAGGTCCACCTGTCCGGCGGCGTCGAGCGGCAGCACCACGGCCTCGCCCCCGAGTCGCTCCACGGCGCGGGCCGCATCCAGCACGGCCTTGTGCTCCAGCGCGCTCACGGCAACCCGAAACGGCCGGTCCTCGGCTCGCGCGGCGAGCGCCGCCCCCAGGACGGCGAGGTTGTTCGCCTCGGTGCCGCCGGAGGTGAACACGACTTCGCCGGGCTCCGAGCCGAGCGCCAGCGCGATGCGGCGCCGGGCCTCGTCCAGCGCGGCGCGCGCCGTCTGCCCGGCGCGATGCATCGAGCTGGGGTTGCCGAAGGCCTCGTCGCCCAGGAAGGGCTCCATGGCGGCGCGTACTTCGGGCCGCACCGGCGTGGTGGCCGCGTGGTCTAGATAGACGGACTGCATAGAAGCGTAGAAAGCTAGGCCGCCCCGGGAAGCCCGGGTAGGGCACGGCCGCTACATCGATGTGACGCCCATGGTCACCACGTCGTCGATCCGCACCGTCTCGTGGGTCATGAACGGCTCGCCGTAGCTCGTGCGGATGAGACTCCCGTAGTGCGCGTTCTGTGTGCGGATGAGCTCGTACAGGTCCTGGCCGGTGGGGAAGATCTCCCCCGCCGACTTCACGGCCTCGAACTGGGACGCGTAGCACTTGATCGCCGCCATCTTGGTGTCGAACTCGTCCGACACGTCCACCACGAACGACGGCTTCACCGGGTCTTCGCGGTAGGCGAGGGCAAACAGCAATTTCTCGGGCCGGTGCGCCTCGCCCGACGCCGAGTAGTTGCGCAGTCCCGCGAGGAAGCAGGCGTCGCGGCACACCTCGGACGCCACCCGGTGGTCGGGATGCCGGCCCACAGGGAAGGGAAGGATCACCACCCGTGGCCGGAGTGCGCGCAGCAACTCCACCACGGCCGTGCGTGTCTCGTCGGTGTTGTGCAGATGCGCATCGGGGAGTCCGGCATTCACCCGCTCGGCGACGCCCATGACGCGGGCGGCCTCGGCCGCCTCCGCCTGGCGGGTCTCCGGCGTCCCCTGTGACGCGGTCTCGCCCCGCGTGAGGTCGATGATCCCCGTGCGGTGGCCCTGCCGGGCGGCCTTGATCAGGGTGCCGCCGCAGGTGAGCTCGACGTCGTCCGGATGGGCGCCGGTGGCGAGGAGGTGGATGGGTTCGGGCATTGGAAAAAGGTACTAGGGCGCGTGGCCGGGTGCACAGCCTGCTGTGGGGGGAGGGGGGATCAGCGCGACGGAGCTGCTGCCCGACGCGGTGAAGCTCGACGTTGATCGTGGTGAAGCTTCACCTGATCGTGGTGAAGCTTGCTCACGTCGTGGTGAGGCTTGACCTGATCGCAGTGAAGCTTGCTCACGTCGTGGTGAGGCTTGACCTGATCGCAGTGAAGCTTGCTCACGTCGTGGTGAAGCTTCATCCCGGCGCGGTGAAGCTTGATGTGGTGCGGGTGAAGCTCCCTCCCGGCGAAGGGAAGCTTGCTTCGATGCGACGCAGCCGGCCACGAAAAGTGCGTAACTCATTGCAGGACAAGTAGCTACGGCTTCCTCTCCGCTCCAGGCGTCGGCTCCGCACGACGCGAGCACGCGCGCCTCGAAGAGGGTGGCGAGGACCGTGCGCCGCGTGGCCGCGAAAGTTCGCCTCCGGGGGCGAGGTTCCGGCGGCGCGCGCCGCCGGGCACACCGCATGTGTGGGGAGGATGCCGAGTCGCCTTCCACCACACGTCGACGGCCTGATCCGGCAGCTTCGCGTCGCCCTTCGCGCTCGCCACTACAGCGAGCGGACCGAGGAAGCGTACGTGCGGTGGGTCGCGCGGTTTCTTCGGCAGCACCGGGGCCGTCACCTGGCCGCGCTGGGCGAGGTGGAAGTGGGGCGGTTCCTTGCGACGCTCGCCGAGCGAGGCCGCGTGAGCGCATCCACACAGAATCAGGCCGCCGCCGCTTTGCTATTCCTGTTTCGCGAGGTACTGCAGCGCGACGTGAGCCGCTGGCAACGGGTCGTGCGGGCCAAAGAGCCCGGCTGGCTGCCCGTGGTGCTCACCCGGGATGAGGTACGTTCGGTGCTGCGGGCGCTGCGGGGCACGCCCCGCCTGGTGGGCCTGCTGCTCTACGGATCGGGGCTGCGGCTTCAGGAGTGTCTCGAGCTGCGGATCAAGGACCTGGACTTCGGCCGCGGCGAGCTCCGGGTGCGCCGAGGCAAGGGACAGCGCGACCGGGTGACCCTGTTGCCG
>JBDGYO010000333.1:0-3326 GCA_039584015.1 Gemmatimonadota bacterium
CGAACACCCGGCCAACGGTTTAGGAAACCGCTGCTCTATCCAACTGAGCTACAGGGGCGGAGACGACAAAACATAACCGGGTGGAAAGCGCACTCCAACCGCGTTTCCCTCTCCGTGTTCCGTCAATACTCCCTGGGATAGGTCAGCGCACTCCATACCGGCGTCGGTTCCAGCGTGCCGCGCCCATCCAGCTCCGACAGCTCGAGCAGGACGCTCACGCCGACGACCTCTCCACCGGCCTCCTCGACCGCACGCACAGCGGCCCGCGCGGTGCCGCCCGTGGCCAGTACGTCGTCCACGATCAGGACGCGCTCACCCGGCTCCACTGCATCCTGATGCACCTCGATGGCGTCGGATCCATGCGCCGGCCCGTACGGTACCTGGTGTGTGTCGTGCGGCAGCTTCCCGGCCTTCCTGGCCGGGAGGAACCCCGCCTTCAGCTCGGCGCTGAGGGGGCTCCCGAGGATGAATCCGCCGGCCTCGATCCCTAGCACCTTGTCGACACTCAGCTCCCGGGCCGGGCCGGCCATGCGGCGCACGGCCTGCCGAAATAGCACGGGGTCCAGGAAGATCGGGGTGAGGTCTCGGAAGACGATTCCCGTGCTTGGGAAGTCGGGCACCTCCCGGACGGCATCGTACAAACGACGTAAAGTGTCTTTCGCTGTATGTTGCGGATTCATAACTATTTGATAATAAATGAGTTAGAGTTTATGTCATTATGTGGAATCTCGTCCTTATCCACATTATCCACATGGCCAAACCTGGGACCTTGCCGCAGTGCGCCCTCGAGTTCTCGCAACGCCGTGGCCGGTCCGACGCCCACCACCTCCACGCGCCCGTCTGGCAGGTTCCGCGCCCAGCCCGCAAGGCCCAACCGCTCGGCGTGCTGCAGGACGAACCAGCGAAACCCCACGCCCTGCACCCGTCCGGAGACGAGCCAACGTGTCTTCTGGCCGGCCGCCTCGCTCACGACGGCTCCCCCGCCCCGCTCTGGGCTGATCCACCTCGCCTGCGCTGCCAGTAGATGTAGACACCCACCACCACCACAATGAGCGGCAGGAGGGCGAGCGCGGCGATCGAAGTGTAGCGCCGTACGTCCGGGTCACCGATCAGGGCGTCCAATCCCGGAATGACCTCGGCGTGCCGGCCGACCTCCCAACCAATGAAGGTAAGGACCGCGCACCAGATGCCGGCCCCGAGGGCCGTGTAGAGCGCGAACCGGTCGAGCCGCATCCGGGCGATGCCGGCCGGGAGGGAGATGAGCTGCCGGATCACGGGGATGAGCCTGCCCACAAATGTGCTGATCTCCCCGTGCCGGCGGAAGAACCGCTCGGCACGGTCCAGCGAGGCCTCCCGCATCAAGAGGTAACGGTGGTACTTGTGGAGCAACGGGCGGCCCAGCAAGACGGCGAGGTAGTAGTTGACGAAGGCGCCGATCAGGCTTCCGGAGAGTCCCGCTCCCAGGGCCAGCCAGACGTTCATGCGGCCCTGCGCGGCCAGATACCCAGCCGGCGGCAGCACGACCTCGCTCGGGAACGGAAAGAACGACGACTCGATGGCCATGAGGAGCGTGATCCCCGGGTAGCCGAGTCGGAAGATGGTGTCGGTAAGCCACGTGACGACCGCTTCGAGCACCCTTACGCCTCCTCGTCGAAACCGTGCTTCCCGATCAGGGGCACGAACTGCGCGGCCCCGAGTGCCTCCGCGTAGTATTTCTCGCCCTGACGCGTGACACGTGCGAGCACCTGTCCTTCCACGGGTCCCTGGAGTCTCCCCAGCACGTCCGGTGGCACCTGCGCGGCATCGAGTGGCAACACCAACCGTCCGCCCTCAGCCAGCTGGCCCAGCAGCGGCAGCGGCACCGTTGGGCCGGCGGCCGCCACCAGAATGGCATCGTAGGGGGCTTCCGGGCGCCAGCCCAGGGTGCCGTCTCCCACGACGACCATGACGCCCGCCATCTCGGCCGCCTCGAGGGCGGCTCGGGCCGCCTCGGCCAGCTCTGGCACCCGCTCCACTGAGACCACCATCTGGGCGAGGTGGGACAGGAGCGCGGCCTGAAAGCCCGACCCCGTGCCGATCTCCAGCACACGCTCCTTCCCGCCCAGCGCGAGTGCCTCGAGGTAGCGCGCTTGGGTCGTTGGCTGCGAGATGGTCTGGCCGTGGCCGATCGGCAGTGCGCTGTCCTCGTAGGCTCGGTGACGCAGTGCCTCCGGCACGAACAGGTGGCGCGGTGTCTCGCCGAAGGCCCGCAGCACGGCGAGGTCCCGAATTCCCTGCCCTCGCAGGCGTTCCAACAGCCTTGCCCGGTACCCGCCGTAGGTGTCGGCTAGCCGCCCAGCTGCCATTCCCGCACGTCCTCCAGCAGGCCGTAGTTGGTGAGGTCCACGTGCAGGGGGGTGACCGAGATGTGGCGGTCCTGGATGGCGCGAAAGTCCGAATCCTCGCGGCCCGACCACGAGATCTGCCCGCCCCCGATCCAGTAGCCGGTCCGGCCCCAGGGATCGTTGGTCCTGACGAGAGAGTCAGAGTACACCCGCTTCCCCAGCGTGGTCACCCGGATGCCCTCGATCTCATCGCCCGGGATGGGCGGGAGATTGATGTTGAGCAGCGTCTCCTTCGGGAAGTCCTCGACCTTCACGATGTCGGCCACCAGCCGCTCGAGCCACGGCCGGTGGCTATCCAGCAGCTCAATGGTTCCCCCCGCGAAGGAGACCGCGACGCCCGGAATGCCGTACGCCAGCCCCTCCATGGCGGCCGCCACGGTGCCGGAGTAGAGCACGTCCTCGCCCATGTTGGGGCCGTGGTTGATGCCGGAGAAGACGAAGTCGGGCCGGTCCTCCAGTAGCACCCCGAGTGCCAGCAGGACGCAGTCGGTGGGGGTGCCGTCCACCTGCAGCGACCCGTCGGGTCGCTCTGTGGAACGCAGCGGTCGGCCCAGAGTGAGCGAATGGCTCGCCCCGCTCTGCTCGCGGTCGGGAGCGACCACGGACACGCTAGCGACCGTGCGGCACACGGCGGCGAGCACCTCCAGCCCGTGTGCCAGAATGCCGTCGTCGTTACTGACCAGGATCTTCAACTGGGGCTTTGCCGTCGAGGATGTCGAGCAGCGTGCGCAGCTCGCCGGAGAGGTTCTCGATCGTCTCTCGTTGCAGTGCGAACCTGGCCTCGGACTTGAGCAGGCCGGTGCGGCGATACTCCTCGATGCGCCGGCGCGCGCCCTCGATGGTGTACTTCTCGTTGTACAGCAGGTGCTTCACGAGCATGATGAGCTCGATCTCGCGTCGCTGGTACACGCGGTTCCCCGAGCGGTTCTTGGCGGGATTGAG
>JBDGYO010000334.1:0-3320 GCA_039584015.1 Gemmatimonadota bacterium
CAGCTCGAGTCTGTCGCTCTCGGTCGAGGGATACCACAAGACGTTCAGCAACGTGCTGAACTACAACATCGAGGACGACAACAAGGTGCAGGGTGACGAGTTCGTCATCATGGATGGCGATGCATGGGGCGTCGACGTGCTACTGCGGAAGTTCACGGGCAATTGGAACGGATGGCTGTCGTACAGCTTCGGGAAGGCGACCCGGCGGGATCCCGTACAGGAGTTTTCTCCCGCGCACGATCGGCGGCACCTCCTGAATCTCGTAGTCAACGGTCCCGGACCACTGGGAAGCCGCATGAGCGTCAGATGGGGCTACGGGTCGCCAATGCCGTACACAGAAGTGCTCGGTGAGTGGAGTCATCGTGAGTACATCGTCGGGGCGAACGGACTCAACGAGTCCGAGAACGAACCGATCGCGGACCCGAGACTGAACCAGGCGCGCTACCCACACTACAGCCGGCTCGACCTGAGCTTCCGATGGCAGTGGAACGCGCTCGGCGGGGTTCTCAGTCCGTACCTGCAGATCATCAATCTGTACAACCGGGGCAACATCTTCTTCTACATCTTCGATTACACGAGCAGCCCGGGCACGCGACAGGGCGTCTCGCAGCTGCCGTTCATTCCGAGCTTCGGCGTGGAGTTCGCGTTCTGATGTTCCGTCCGCGATGGATCCTGCTCGCCGGAACCGGCGCTGTGCTTCTCGGTTGCGAACTCGACACGGTGAACGTGCCGGCCGTGTCGCCGATCGTCGTCGTGCAGGGCGTTGCGCGCCCCGATCAACCACAACAGTGGGTGCTGATCGAGCGGTCGTTCAACGGGACAGAGAGCCTCGGGGAGCCGTCGTTCATTCCGGGTCAGAACCCACCCGGGGTTCCCGTTGAAGACGCAACAGTCACGCTGTCGAATCTCAACTTCCCCGCGGACCCGTGCGGAACCTCAGTGACGATGTTGGAGAGCCTGGGACCGCCCGATCGGCTCCAGCCGGGAGTCTACTGGTCGGCTGCCGCATGTCCGACCATGCGCCCCGGTGACACGCTCGAGCTGCGGATCGTGGCGGACGACGATGTGGTGACCGGCCAGACTGTCATTCCGGGCACCAATGGCATCGTCTTGCGCACCGCCGACGGGACAGTGACGATGCCCGGACCTGCGCTCTCGTTCAACCGGGACGTCGACACGCTCATAGCCGAGGTCGACCCAATTGAGGGACGTGTCGTGACGATCGAGGTCCGCGAGCGTGTGTTCGACCAGTCCCCCGAGTTCGTCTCGGAAACGAGTACGCAGTTCTGGGTCGATTCCACGGCACTGACGCTCCCGGGGGATCTGCAGAATCTCTTCGAGGCCGACTTCGAGGAACCGGGCGAGTTCGTCCCCGATCTCTTCAACGCCGGCCGGTTGCACACGGCCACGGTTGCCTACGCCGACCAGAACTTCTTCGACTATCTGCGGTCAGCCAACTCTCCGCTGACCGGTCGCGGATTCATCAGCAGTGTCGAAGGCGGGTTCGGGTACTTCGGCAGCCTCACGGCAGAGCAGAACGACCTGCATGTGGTGGGCAACATCGACGACCCGCGTGAAGGTGAGTACCGCATGACCGGGGTCGTCGAGGGCGTGAGCGTGACGATCGACTGGGAGCTCTACCTGAACCGAGGATCCGACTCCACGTTCGTGCCGTTCTCGTCGTACGTCGTCGGAAATTGGGTTCTCGGCGCGTATGACGCCTGGACGATCGGCACCCTCGAAGGAAGCGACATGGCGACGTTCCTCGTTCAGCCCACCGGCGCCACCACGCCGGAAGGAGGGCCCGAGCTGCGACGCTGGGAACTCACCGGGTTGTTGCGCCCTGCCGCAGAGACGACCATCACCGTGCGCGCGGACACCGGAGTCGTTGGGACCCTCACCGCCGTGAAGATCGGCGGGTAGCGCGTCCCGATCCCCGGCCCAAATCCCTATGCTCTCTCGGCTTTAGACGCTACTTTTTCTATCCCGCGGCCGTGGCGGAACTGGTAGACGCGCCAGCCTTAGGAGCTGGTAGGGCAACCTGTGGGGGTTCGAGTCCCTCCGGCCGCACTGCGACGGTGACCCGTGTCCCGAGCGGACCCGCGGCTGCGGTTCCGCGTGTTAAGAATCCTGCGGCGGCGACTGCTCTGCCCCACCCCCTTCTCCCTCCATGTCCCGCTTTGCTTCTTCCTCGGCCCGCCAGATGTGCCGGTCCCGCCAGCGCTTGCGTGGCTCCAGCTTGGCCAGCCGGTAGAGGTTCTTGCCGAAGCGGACGACCAGCACCGTGAACATGGCGAGCGCCATCAGGGCCACGACCGCGTTGGCGACGAAGCGCACTTCGTTCCCCATGCCGAGGAGCAGCGTGGAGCTGAGCCAGAGCACTGCGTTCACCAGGATCAGGAGGATGCGCGCTTCAGTCGGGCCGATCTTGGCGTACGCGATCTTGAAGACGCCGAAGACGGCTGACTCGAGATACACGTTGATGGACAGCACGAGGTACACGAGGACGAGGACCAGCGCGATATCGAGTCGCACGTAGGGCGACATCCCCAACCCGATACCGATCACGCCCGTGGTGAACGCGTCGACCACGTGGTCGATGTAGTAGCCGTACTTCGGCCGCTCCGCCTTGCGCACCCGGGCCAGCGTTCCGTCGAGGCTGTCGCCGAACCAGTTGACCACGAGCATGAGGCTGGCAAACCAGAGCCAGTCGGGGTCGAGCGCCGAGAGCGCATACCCCACGCCTGCGCCGAGCCCGGCAGCCACCCCCAGACCGGTGAAGTGGTTCGGGTTGAGCCAGCCCGGCACCTTGCCGGCCATCCACCGGAGCACGCGTCGCTCCGGCTCGGCCAGCAGGAACGTCATCTCGCGCTTCGCCTTTGCGGTCTCCGCCTCAGCCATCGTGTCGCCTCGGGAGCGTGAATACCCCAAGATGGGCCGCCGGGCCACGTACCCGCCAGCGGCAGGGCAGCGGGGAGGCCGCCGCTCGATTAGATTCTGCCCCTCGTAGCCCCCTGGGGCCCCCGTGTAGATTGCAGGTGATGAGCGTCAGCGTGAACGACATCCAGATCAGCAAGGTCAAGGAAGAGCCCGGCGAGACCTCCCTCCGGGTCGAGGTCCCGGTGGATCGGGTCGAGGCCGCCGAGCGGAAGGCCGCGACCTACTGGGCCAAGCGCGTCCGCATGCCCGGGTTCCGCAAGGGCAAGGCGCCGCTCGACGTGGTGCGCAAGAAGTACCGCGACGCGATCCGCGAGAGCGTGCTTCAGGACCTGGTGACCGACAGCTGGCGCGCCGCCGTCGACCAGGAGGACCTCAAGCCG
>JBDGYO010000335.1:0-3545 GCA_039584015.1 Gemmatimonadota bacterium
GATCGAGGAGCTCAAGCAGGACAAGCCGGGGGAGTACGAGGCACTGGTGGCAGAGGGGAAGCTCGAGGAGAGCCTGGTCGAACCCTATCCCGAGCGGGTGGAGCTGGGGTTCCGCGTCTTTGCCTTCGCGGCGCTCGGAGTCGGACTCACGCTGATCGCCTTGATCGTGTACTCCATGCTGTTCGGGTACCAGTAGGGGTGGCAGGCTCGGGAGGCCCACCCGCCGGCAAGCCCACCCGTCGGCGGATGAAGAAACATTAAGAGAAATCAAAAGGGGATAGGAGCGTTCGGGGCTGGACGCGTTCCCGGTCGGGCCCTACTATAGTCGCACACGGTCCGTTGGGGGGAGGGGTATATGAAGCGGTCCTTCGTCCGCGTGATGGTCGCCGCCGGAGCACTGACGTTCTGGACGGCACCGCTGCATTCCATTCGACAGTGTGACGACCGGCTCCACTGGGGGGTACGAGTGGAATGGCTTTTCCGTGACGTGCGGTCAGGGCACGACGTCGACCTGCTACTACTACACCGAGGGCGACACCCGACAGGGTGCGCCGTTGGTGAGCACGCTCGACGCGGCGCTGTTCGGATTCGGCATCCGGGGCTTGAGCTTCCGCGTCAAGGCCCGGGCCGGCACTGATCTGGCCAGCCCCACGGTGTGGCCGGCCGTGAATCCCACCGTGCAGCTGCTCGAAGCCTACGGCGAGTACAAGAGCAAGCTCCTCACGGTGCTGCTGGGTCGGTTCCACGAGACCAATCGGCTGGGCTATGTCGGTGTCGACGGCGCCAAGGCCGAACTCTTCCTGTTCGACCGCAAGCTCGAGGTGTTCGGCTACGGTGGGTGGGGACTGGCGCGCGGTGCGCCGCTCCTGGTGACTAGCCAGTACGTGAATCCGCTCGACCAATACCAGCCCTCCGAGCGGCAGTACGTGCTTGGCGGCGGGCTCGGTTGGCGCCTCAAGGGGTTCGAGGGGCGCTGGCTCTACCACCGCGAGATCGACGCCGCGTCCTCGGCGAATTACTTGTTTGCTGAGCGTACGGCCCTCGACCTTGCCTGGTACCCCAAGCGCGGCTTCTCACTCACCGGCGGCGTGGAGTGGGACATCGCGCAGAACGTCGTCGGGACGGCCGATGTGGCGCTGGGGTACACGACCCCGAAGCGGAATATCAGGGGCAGCGTCGGGTGGCGCCGCTATCGCCCCAACTTCCCGTTGTGGCAGATCTGGAACTCTTTCAGCCCGGTAGCCTACAACGCGGGGTTTGGCAACATCTACTGGTGGCCCCTCAACGGGCTCGAGCTCCGTGCGCTGGGTGAGATCTTCAAGTACGAGGATGCTGAGGCCACCGATCGGTTCGGGACGGTCGCCGACGACGGGTGGCGCGGCCAGTTCGGCGTGACCTACTCGGGGATCGACCGGTGGCGGTTCGGCGGCGACTACTGGGCCGAGAAGGGCACCGGGGCGACGCAGCTCGGTGCGGACCTCCGCATCACCTGGGAGGCGCCGGTCAACAACCTGACCGTTACGGGACACGGCGGCTACGTCACGCGGCCGCTGGAGTACCGCTACAACGACGTGCGGGGGTGGAACGGCGCGCTGCGGATCGATTACCTGCCGTTCCCTGACCTGCGTGTGATGGGGGAGGCCCGGTATTACACGGAGGACCGTCGACGGCCCGACGCCGCGGCGTTCAAGTGGAATCAGTGGCGCTTCAACCTGGGGGTCACGCTCTACTTCGGCTCCACCCCAGACGCGCCGACCCTGCACCCGTCGATCCTCCTGATTCCTGAAGCCCGGAGCGCCAAATGAAGACGATGATGATGCTGGCCGCGGGGCTGGTCTTCCTCGCCGCTGCGGGTACCGGCCCGGCGCCGGCTCCGGAGCTCGGGTCCCAGGAGCTGCAGTTTCCGCACGAGCGGCATGCTGCGTTGTTCACGGACTGCGCCATGTGCCACTCCGGCGTGAGGGGGCAGGGCGCCGTGTACCCGGATCCTTCTTTCTGCGCGGGGTGCCACAACGGTCAGGTCCAGCCCGCGGTCGACTACCAGCCGCCGACGGCCGGTGCGTACGCAGCGGACAACTTCAGCCACGACACGCACCCGCCGCTCGACTGCACGGCGTGCCACTTGGCAGCCGGCGCCCCCGCGATGGCGGTTGAGCGCGCGGCGGTCGACAACTGCCTCAGCTGCCACGGCATCGACGCGGCGCACCAGTCGGCGCCCGAGTCGCCGTGCAGCCTGTGCCACGCGCAGGCGCCGCAGCCGGCATCGCACATCGGTGCCTGGGTCGAGGAGCACGCCGGACCGGCGTCATCGGCCCCGGAGACGTGTGCCAACTGTCACGTGCGCTCTGAATGCCTCGCCTGCCACCGGCCCGGTGCGGCAGATCCCGCACCGGGGTACCACCAGGCCGACTACCTGTCGGCCCACCCGGCGGAGGCGTATTCCCAGCTCGCGGAGTGCAGCTCGTGCCACAACCCGGGGCAGTTCTGCCAGGACTGTCACCAGACGGCTCGGCTCACGGTCGACAACATCCAGGGCACGGGGTACCACGACGGGCAGCAGGGCTTCAACGCGGGCCACGGGCAAGCCGCGCGGCAGAGTCTGGAGAGTTGCGTGGCGTGCCACACAGAGAGCTCCTGCATTAGCTGCCACCGGGGGGTGAATCCCCACGGGCCCAACTTCAAGGCGGAGAGTCTGCGGAAGAGCAACCCGCAGCCGTGCACGGTGTGCCACGGTACGGCCATACCGGGAGGCTCGCCGTAGGCAGGGGCGGACCGCCCCTGCTCGACGGGGTATTAGAGTTAACGGAAGTATTCATCCAGTTGAGGGCGGCGGGGGGCCGCCCTCAGCGCGAGTGCTGCGGGTTGGCTGACACCAACAGGGGAGGGGAATTCATGAGCTATCCTCGATTCGTGAGTGCCATGGGCGTGCTGCTCGTGGCTGGCGTGCTTGCGACACCGGTCTTTGGGCAGGAGGCAGCGCCACCGCCGGTGAGCCACGACATTCAGGGGCGGGACAACTGCCTGATGTGCCACACCCCAGGCGCCATGGAAGCCGTGCCGGACGCGCCGGCCAGCCATGAGGGCCGGCCCAGCGAGGTCTGCATGTGGTGCCACGCCACGGACTCGCCCATGCTGACCACCAGCCCGATGGCAGTCTCCCACGGCGTGCAGGGGCGTGAGCAGTGCCTGATGTGCCACACGCCCGGTGCCATGGAGGCCATTCCCGATGCACCGGCCAGCCACGAGGGCAGGGATGTGAAGTACTGCACCCTGTGTCACACCGGCTGACGAACGGCACGGGATTCGAAGCGTAACGGTCCCCGGGTCACTGCGACCCGGGGACCGCGTCATTATTGGGGGGACGCTCCGGCGCCGAGGTCATAGTATGGGTCGCGCGGACACCTATCAGCGCTTTTACCGGGTGGTACGGAGGATCCCACGGGGTCGGGTGGCGACGTACGGGCAGGTGGCGCGGCTGGCGGGCCTGGCCGGCCACGCCCGCCAGGTGGGCTACGCCCTGCACGCCCTGCCCGACGGCTCCGACG
>JBDGYO010000336.1:0-6499 GCA_039584015.1 Gemmatimonadota bacterium
CGACACCTACAACGACGGCGGCATCTCCCTGCTCGAGGCGGGGACGGGGATCGGCAAGTCGTTCGCCTACCTGGTGCCCGCGATCAACTGGGGGCTGACCAACGGCGAGCGCACGGTCGTCTCCACCAACACGATCAACTTGCAGGAGCAGCTCGTCGGGAAGGACCTCCCGCTGCTGGCGCGCGCCTTCGCCGACGCCGAGCGGCCACCCACGTTCGCGCTGCTCAAGGGGTGGAACAACTACCTCTGCCTGTCGCGCCTCAACCTGGCCGTGGGAGGCCAGGGCTCGCTGCTCGAGCCGGAGCGGCGGGACGAGCTTAACGGGCTGGCCGACTGGGCGTCCCACACCACGGATGGGTCGTTGTCCGATTTGCAGGACCAGCCGTCGTGGGACGTGTGGGACGAGGTCAAGGCGGAGCCCGACCTGTGTCCGCGGCTCGAGTGCCCGCACTTCGATCGTTGCTTCCTGTTCGAGGCGCGTCGGCATGCGGCCGAGGCCGACATCGTGGTGGTGAACCATCACCTGCTCGCCGCCGACCTCGCCGTGCGCCGGGCGCAGGAGAACTGGCTGGACGCGGCGGTGCTGCCCCCCTACCGCCGTCTCATCCTCGACGAGGGGCACCACCTGGAGGACGTGGCCGCGCACCACCTGGGGAGCCAGATCACGTCGCGCGGCGTGAGCCGGGTATTGAGCCGGCTGGAGCGCAACGGCAAGGGCCTGATCCCCACGCTGCTGGTGGAGCTGGGCAACCGCGACGACCTGTTGAGCGCCGCCTCGGCAGAGCTGCTGCGCACGTCACTGCTGCCGTCGGTGGCCGAGGCTCGCACGCACGTGGAGCGCGTGTTCAAGCTGCTGGCCGACTGGCTCGTCTCCGGCGGGCAGTTCGTGCGCCGGCTGGAGGACACGTTTGCCGCAGACGCGATCTGGGGGGAGGGGCTCGGGGGAGCACTGGATGAGCTGGTGGTGGCACTCGGCAAGCTGCGGGACGGCGTCGAGACGGTGGCCGACCGCATGGAGCTGACCGAGGAGCCCGACCGCCGCTCGCAGATCGTGGGGGAGCTGCGCGGCGTGGTACGCCGAGTGGAGAGCGCACTGGACGGGTTCCAGCTGGCGCTCCGGCCGCAGCCTGGATTGGAGCTGGTGCGCTGGATCGAGCGCCGCGGCGATCGGCCCAGCGGGGGGCTGCCGTTCCCGCTGGCGCTCGCCGCCGTGCCGCTCGATTTGGCGACACTGCTGCGCGAGACGCTGTTCGACCGGATCGACACGGTGATCATGACGAGCGCGACGCTGGCGGCCGGCGGCGAGTTCACTTTCCTGCGGGAGCGGGTTGGGCTCGATCTCGAGCCCGACCCGGTGAAGTACGCCGAGGTGCTGCCCTCGCCGTTCGCGTACCAGGAGCAATGCGTGTTCGGCGTGCCGGTGGACGCCCCGGACCCGCGCAGCGACGAGCCGGGGCACGACCGCGCCGTGGCCCAGGCGATCGCGCAGCTGGCGCATGCTTCCGACGGCGGGCTGTTCGTGCTGTTCACCAGTCACGCGGCGCTACGCAGGGTGGCAGGCCTGGTGCGGGAAACGGTGGGCGCCCGCTGGCCGTTGCTCATTCAGGGAGAGGGACAGCGGGATCACCTGTTGCGCCGCTTCCGGGAGGCGGGCTCGGCGGTGCTGCTGGGCACCGACAGCTTCTGGGAGGGGGTGGACGTACCGGGGCGTCCGCTCAGGGTGTTGCTATTGGCCAAGCTCCCGTTCAAGGTGCCGAGCGAGCCGCTGACCGCGGCCCGGTTGGAGGCGCTGCAAGCGAAGGGGGTGGACGGCTTCCGCCACTACCTCCTCCCGCTCGCAGCCCTTAAGCTCAAGCAGGGGTTCGGGCGGCTGATTCGCACCCGCTCGGACGTCGGCGTGGTGATGTTGATGGACCATCGAGTGGTGAAGCGCAAGATCGGCCCGTGGGACACGGTGCGCGGCGCGGCGGAGGAGTTCTTCGCGCGTCACGGGATCGGAGCGCCGGCATGACACGGTGGAGCCAGCGGCTCGAGCGGTTGCCGAGCTACGCGATTCACGAGCTCGCGGTCATCAAGCGCCGGCTCCTCGCCGAGGGCGTGGACGTGATCGACCTGAGCGCGGGCGACGCCGACTTCCCGCCGCCGGCGGAGGCGGTGGAGGCGCTGCGCGCCGCCGTGGGCGATCCCGCGATGAGTCGCTATCCGTTCCAGGTCGGCCTGGCGGAGTTTCGCCAGTCGGCGGCGCGCTTCATGGAGCGGCGCTTCGGGGTGGCGTTCGATCCCGCGACGGAGCTGATCCCGCTGATCGGCTCCAAGGAGGGCCTCGCGCACCTGGGGCTCGCCGTGCTCGATCCCGGGGACCTGTGCATCGTGCCCGATCCCGGCTACCCGGCCTACATCGGCGGCGCGCTGCTGGCGGACGCCGAGCCCGAGCTCGTGCCGCTGGTGCGTGAGAAGGGCTTCCTGGTAGAGCTGGAGGACCTGCCGCCGGAGCGGCTCGATCGCACGGGCCTCGTCTACCTCAACTACCCCAATAACCCGACCAGTGCGGTGGCGCCGCTCGACTACCTGGCGCGGACCGTGGACGTGTGCCGCCGGCACGACATCGTGCTCGCCTATGACAACCCCTACAGCGAGATCACGTACGACGGATACCGCGCGCCGAGCATCTTCGAGGTAGAGGGCGCCCGCGACGTGGCCGTCGAGTTCCACTCGCTGTCCAAGACGTTCTCGATGACGGGGTGGCGCCTCGCGTGGGCGATCGGGAACACTGAGCTGATCGGGGCGCTCAACAAGGCGAAGACCTACCTGGACACGGGGGTGTTTCTCGCGGTGCAACAGGCCGGTGCCGCCGTGCTCGACCGGGCCGAGGCGCTGGCGCCACCGCTGGTGGCGCGCTTCGCCGAGCGGCGCGACGCCGCCGTGCGCGCGCTCGCGGAGATCGGGCTGCCGGTCGAGCTGCCCAAGGGGACGATGTACCTGTGGGTGCCGCTCCCCGACGGCGTTTCCACGGAGCAGTTCGCGCGGGAGGCGCTGGAGCGCGAGGGTGTCGTATTCATGCCGGGGACCGCGTTCGGATCCGGCGGCGAGGGGTACTTCCGCATCGCACTTACCGTGGAGAGTGAGCGGTTGATCGAGGCGATCCATCGCGCGGCACGCACGCTGGAGCGCATGGGAGCGGCCCGTGCCTGAGCGGCGCTACCCGTCGCGCGAGTGGGGCGGCTTCCATCTGCTACCCCAGCCCAAGCGGGGCAACCCGCTGTGGGGGGTGTCGAGCATCGTGGTGCACGCCGTGGTGATCGCGCTCTTCGTGAGCGTAGCCGGTCCCACGTTCCTCGCCGACGAAGAGCCCGTGCAGGTCACCACGGTCATCACGTTGCTTCCGCCCGGCTGGGTGGACGACCGCGAGTTTGCCTTGCCCTCACTGGGGGTCGGTGCCGGTGAAGGCGGCGGCGAGCCGGAGGAAGAGGGGCCGCCCGATCGCGCGGCGCCCGGTCCCGCGGTGGACTCGGTGATCCCGCCGGCCGAGACCGACGTGGCGATGATCATCGGGACCGAGACGGGGGAAGGGGACAGTGCCAGCACTCCGGGGCTGCGTGGAGCCAGGCGCTTGATCCAGCCGGCGTTCGGGGACGGGCGCCTCTGGGTGCGCGCCGACGAGGCGGCGCTGGGCGTGGTGGGCCCGTCCGAGACGGTCGAGTTGCACGTCGCGCGGGTGGACAGCGCGGTCAAAGAGCGGATCCGCGCCTACCTCGCCTCGGGGCCGGTAGACAGCTTCGCCACCCCGCCGCCCGCCGATTGGACCACGGAGGTGGGTGAGGATACCTGGGGGGTGGACGGCTCGTGGATCTACCTGGGCGACTTCAAGATCCCCAACGTTCTGCTGGCGCTCATTCCCATGCCGCAGGGGAACATCCCCATGGCGGAAGACGCGGCCGAGCTGGCGCGCATCCGGCAGGACATCCTCCAAGCGGCGGAGCGCGCCGAGACGGCGGAGGAGTTCAAGGGGTACGTGCAGGCGGTGCGCCGCCGCAAGCAAGCCGAGCGCGACTCGCTGCGTGCGCTGAGAGAGCGGCAGCAGAAGCGCGACTCGATCGTCCCGCCGATTCCGCCGTAGCGCTCTCGCGCGGCCTCCCGGCCGCCTGTACTCATCAGCGAAGTTGCCTACTCCAAGGAGACCGTATGCGCGTGATGCGCCTTGCGCTGGCCGGGATGTTGATGGCCGCCGTGTGCCTCCCCACGCTCGCCGGCGCCCAGCAGTATGCCGAGCGCCAGCTATTGCTTCAGCCCGTCCACTACGACCTCGACCTGCGACCCGACTACGAGACGGAGCAGCTCGTCGCGCGTATCGGGCTTACCGTGCGCAATGCGTCGGAGCAGGCCACGCGCGAGCTGCCGATCCTGCTGTATCGGCTCATGCAGGTCACGAGCCTCACGGACGAACAGGGCAACGCGGTTCCCTTTACCCAGCGCGTGGTGGCCTTCGAGGACTGGTCCAAGTTCCAGACGAACTACGTGGAAGCGACTTTGCCCGAGCCCCTCGCGCCGGGCGAGGAAGCGACCGTGACGCTGACGTACGAAGGCCATCTGCTCGGCTACACCGAGACGGGCATGAGCTACGTGCGGGATCGCATCGATCCCGCGTTCACGATCATCCGCATGGACGCGGACGCCTATCCGCGCATCGGTTATCCCTCGCGCAAGGTGAACCGGGCGGCAGGCCTGCCCGACTACACCTTCCGCGCTGCGGTGACCGTGCCGGAGTCGCTCCAGGTCGCGAACCTGCACCGGCTGGTCGAGCGGCGGGCCGCCGAGGGCGTGGCCACGTACGTCTACGAGAGCCTGGAACCCTCGTGGCGCATGGACTTCGCGATCGCGAAGTACGAGGTGCTCGAGGGCCAAGGGCTGACGCTCTTCTACTTTCCTGAGGATGCGGAGGGCGCCGCACGCGTGCAGGATGCCTTCGCTGCGAGCCTGGAGCTGTACGCCGAGTGGTTCGGACCGCTGCGTCGCGAGGGGCGGTTCGCGGTGATCGAGATCCCCGACGGCTGGGGGTCGCAGGCCGACGCCACCGGCGCCATCCAGGCGGCCGCGGCCTTTCAGGATGCGACGGCCCGAGGCCTATCACGAGGTTTCCCACTTCTGGAACGTCGGCTCGAAGGACACATACTACTCGCGCTGGAACGAGGGCCTGGCCTCGTTCCTGGAGTACCTGACCGTCGATCACCTGGAGGGGGACAGCGTGTTGGCGCCACGCACGGAGCGGCGGCTGGAGTGGGTGCGGGAGCGCTTCGCGGGCCAGCAGCAGTGGCGCGAAACCCCGATGATCCGCTACCAGGAGGTCAATATCGCGGGTCTGTCGTATTCGATCGGCAGCCTCATGTTCCACGTGCTGTACGACGTGGTGGGCCCGGAGCGGTTCAACCGGATCATCGGTGGCTTCTATCAGACCTACGCCGACTCGGGGGCGACTACCGATGAGTTCGTCGCGTATGCGAAGGGCATCGGCGGCGGGGATCTCGACGCGCTGTTCCAGGATTGGCTGTACACCACCCGGTGGTACGACTACGTCAGCGCAGGCGAGGGGATCGAGGAGCTGGCGGCGCGGTACCGCTAGCGGTCGCCCCCTTCCTTATTAATAGCCGAACCGGAACCAGACACTGATGGGGCGGTGGTCGGAGTAGTACGCGCTGTCGAAGCGGCGATACGAGCCCTCGACGAGCGCGCCGGCCGAGCCGGTGCCCGCGCGCCGAAACAGGATGTGGTCGGTGCGGAAGCTGGTGCGCGTGGGTGTCGGGTCGTAGGGCGGCGAGTCGGGGAAGTGGAGGTACAGGTGCTTGAGCGCGCTGCCGCCTCCGGTCCAGGTGTTGATGTCGCCGCCGGCCACGGTCGAGATCAAGTAGCTCGGGGTCTCGTCGTCGCCACACGTTGGGTAGCAGGCGGCAAACGCTGAGTCGGCTGCGCGTCCGCTGCGTTCGAGCTCCGCCCGCTGCAACGCGTCCACCAGCGTGAGCGCCTGCCGCACCCGCGACGACCCGCCCGTGCGCAGCAAGCGCCAGGGCGGTGGGAAGGTGTTGAGGTGCACGCTCACCACGCGGAGGCTGTCGCCGCGCGCGTCGTGCACCGTGGCCGCTAGCTCGATGCGGCGCTGCGCGACCATCGGCATCTCGACCGCGATCACGTCCGACAGCAGTAGCGTCGAGAGTATGGCGTTGCCCTTGTCCTCCCGCTCCCCCTCGTACTCCCCGGTGCCGTTGCGCGTGGCCGGGACGTAGGCGAGCGCCAAGCCGCAGCGCCGCGCCACCTCGATCACGTCCACCCGCTCTCCCGGGCGTGACTCCTCCTTTACGGCCGGCGGGATGACGGACTCGTCCGCGTCAGCCGGCACCGCCGCCGAGCGGCGGTAGGCCTCCTGGAGTAGCAACACGAAGTGTGACGCGTGCGCGGCGAGCGCCGTATTCGTCGCGTCACAGGACAGCCCCATCTGCTCGTCGAGGAA